>JBQCJB010000410.1:0-3285 GCA_051953155.1 Aureliella sp.
CCCTCGGGTTCCACTACTTCTACGACAAGGCGAGCAAGCGTTACAGCCACGCAGCCGTGACGTACTTCCTCAGCTCCGAAGGGCGCATTTGCCGGTACTTTCTCTCGCTGGGTGAAGAGCCCGCGCAGTTCAAGCTGGCCCTCAGCGAGGCGAGCCAAGGCAAACTGACCAGCAGCGTCTCCGATGCTTTGGTGCAGATGTGCTATTCGTTCGATCCCGACGCAAATCGCTATACGGCCGACGCGCGGCGATTGTTGAGCTTTTCAGCGGGCGCGTTTGTGCTGCTGATCCTCGGCTTTACGGCTCCGTTTTGGTTCAGTGGTCGCTCTGCGGCAAAACAGCCTGCCCCAACTGTCGCGCCCGGCAACTCGAAAACAAACGCATATACTGAACCTGTTTCATCCGATCTCACAACAGATCCGCACCACCCTGCGAGACACGATCAATGATGCCTGGCATTTGGCCGCTTTTGGCAGACAAACCCGCAACGTTCTGGTTTCCCGAGCAAGCCTCGACGTTTGCCAAGGAAGTCGACGATTTTTACTTCTTCATCTACTACCTGTCTCTGGCCTTCTTCATTCCGATCGTCATCGGGATGGTGCTGTTTGTCATTTGGTATCGCCGCCGCCCCGGCTACGAGGGCTCGAGCGAAGCCTGGCACAATAACCTGCTGGAAGTGACCTGGACGGTCGTACCGACGCTGCTGGTCGTGTGGATTTTCGTCCGCGGCACGCAGGGCTATCTGGACATGATGCGTCCGCCGGCCGACACGATCGACATCAACGTCACCGCCCGCAAGTGGGCCTGGACGTTCCAATATCCGAACGGCGCGATATCGGACCAGTTGCACGTTCCGAACAACCGCGCGGTTCGCCTGCGGATGCGCTCCGACGACGTCCTGCACTCGTTGTTTGTTCCAGCCTTTCGCTGTAAAACCGACGTAGTGCCTGGCCGCGTGCAGACCATGTGGTTCCAACCGATCAAGGAAGGCCAGTACGACCTGTTCTGCGCCGAGTACTGCGGCGAGAAACACAGCCAGATGCATGCGGATGTCTTCGTTCATTCGGTCGAGGACTACGGCAAGTGGGTTGAAGAGGCCAACAAGCCGCCGACCGGTGATCCGGTCAAACACGGCCTGTGGCTGTACAACCGCGTGGGCTGCAAGGGTTGCCATTCGCTCGAAGAGAACAAAGTGATTGTCGGCCCGAGCTTTTCCAAGAGCTTCGGTTCGACGCAGCAGATGGCCGACGGCAGCTCGCAGACGGTCGATGAAAACTACATTCGCGAGTCGATCCTCGAGCCCCAGCGCAAGAAGCGAGCTGGATTCGAGCGCGCCTCTCAGATGCAATCCTTCCAGGGCAAGCTGAAGGAAGACGAAATCTCGGCCCTGATCGCTTTGATCCAGAGCCTGAAGGAGGGCGGTCCGCCGCCGGTGGAAGGTAAGTAACCCGAGAGCGACCCCTGTCGAGTGCTGCAGTTCGATTAGCCAAGCGATTTTTGACGAGCCGGCTCGCGGCTCACTTTTGAATACGAGGTTAGACCATGAGCGCAGTTGCATCCCATGCAGGCGCGACCCATTCGCCTGAGACAAACTATTTGAACAACACCCGGGGGTTCCTCTCCTGGGCGCTGACGCTCGATCACAAGCGGATCGGCGTCATGTACTTGATCGCCGTCATGAGCAGCTTTTTCGTCGGCGGCGTGCTGGCCTTGATGATCCGCGCCGAATTGTGGACGCCCGACACGCACTTCATGTCGAACAAGGTCTACAACCAGGTCTTCACGCTCCACGGCGCGATCATGGTGTTCCTGTTCATCATTCCGAGCATCCCCGCGGCACTGGGTAACTTTCTGGTGCCGGTCATGCTCGGAGCCAAAGACGTCGCCTTCCCGCGGCTGAACCTGGGCAGCTTTTACCTGTGGGTCGTGGGAGCGATTTTCTTTCTCTCCTCGCTGCTGCTGACCGGCTTGGACACGGGCTGGACGTTCTATACCCCGTACAGCACGACGACCGAAGCTCAAGGAGCCGTGGTCTTCGCGACGCTGGGCGTGTTCATCCTCGGATTCAGCTCGATCTTCACCGGTCTGAACTTTATCGTGACGATCAATACGATGCGTCCGCCGGGAATGAACTGGTTCAAGATGCCCCTGTTCCTGTGGGCCGTGTATGCGACGGCGATTATCCAGGTCTTGGCGACGCCCGTTTTGGGCATCACCGTCCTGCTGCTGACGGCTGAGCGCGTGCTTCACATCGGCATTTTCGACCCGGCCCTCAACGGTGATCCGGTCGCCTTCCAGCACTTCTTCTGGTTCTACTCGCACCCTGCGGTTTACATCATGATTTTGCCCGGCATGGGCATTATCAGCGAACTGATGAGCGTTCACAGCCACAAGTCGATCTTCGGCTATACGCTGATCGCTTACAGCTCGATCGCGATCGCCCTGTTCGGCTTCCTGGTCTGGGGACACCACATGTTCACCAGCGGTATGTCGGAAGTGACGACGATCGTCTTCAGCGCCCTGACGTTCACGGTTTCGATCCCGTCGGCGATCAAGGTCTTCAACTGGCTGTTCACGATGTATCGCGGAACGGTCCAGCTAACCACGCCGATGTGCTACGCGTTGTCGTTCATCTTCCTGTTTACCATCGGTGGTCTGACCGGTTTGTTCCTGGGTGCCTTGTCGACCGACCGCCACCTGCACGACACCTACTTCATCGTGGCCCACTTCCACTACGTGATGATGGGCGGCACGTTGATCGCCTTTTTGGGCGGTATTTTCCACTGGTGGCCGAAGATGTTCGGCAAGATGTACAACGAGCGACTGGGTCAGCTGTCCGCCTTGATCGTCTTCGTCGGTTTCAACATGACCTTCCTGCCGCAGTTCGTACTCGGCACGCAAGGTATGCCACGACGTTACGCGATGTACGAGCCGGAGTTTACTGGCCTGCACCAGCTTTCGACCGTCGGCGCGTTCACGCTGGGCTTCGGATTGCTGGTCGCCCTGGGCACGATGCTCGCCTCGCTGCGTAGCGGCCGCAAGGCTCCGCCGAATCCCTGGGGTGGCTCGACGCTCGAATGGCACTGCGATTCTCCGCCGCCGCACTACAACTTCGAACATGCACCGGTCGTCAACGAACCCTACGACTTCGTTCCGCTGGTCTATGTCAGCCCCGAACGCGGTTGGGAGTACCGGCATGCGGAATCGCCCGTTCTGCCACGCCCGAGCCATCCGGTTACGAGCCCGCACTAATCGCCACCTTACTTCAGTAATGACGCTGCCAGC
>JBQCJB010000411.1:0-6632 GCA_051953155.1 Aureliella sp.
AAAACTGCGGCCGGCCATCGTCGGGGCTTCGTTGACGTTCAGGACTCCGATGACGTAGGCGCTGGTGGTCGAAGATCCGTCGGCACTGGTGGCCTTGATGGAAATCGTGTGAACGCTCGCCGCTTCGTAATTGAGATTCGCGCCGGCGGCGACGCTCACCTGTCCGCTAGCCGCATCGATGGCGAACCGTCCACCCGCATTATCGACCAGCGAGTAGGTCACCGTATTGTTCGTTCCATCCGCGTCGATGGCTTGGCCGCGGATTCCCACCAGCGTTCCCGCCGCCGAATTCTCAGCCACCACGTCGGCTGCGAAGTCGACGTCCGACATCAAGGAAATGGAGTACTCATTAACGTCTTTCACCGCGACGGTAAAGCTGGAGGTTTGGAACGATCCGTCGGCCGACGTTGCCCGCACCGTCAGGTTATGGCTGCTGGCCGCTTCGTAATTGAGCAGGCTGCCATTGGCCACGGTCACAACTCCGGTGTTGCTGTCGATCGCGAACCGCCCGCCAGCATCGTTGTCGAGCGAATAAGTGATGGTGTTGTTCGTCGCGTCGGCGTCACTGGCTGCGGCCGTGATGCCTACCAGCGTGCCGTTTGCAGCATTCTCCGATACGGAATTTGCGGTAGCGCTTGTATCGGCGACGGCGCTCGTATCGAACTCGTCGACGTCCGCAATGGCGATCGTAAACGTCTTGTCGCTGGTCGAACCATCTGCCGAGGTGGCCCGAACGGTAATGTTGCGACTGGCTCCGAGCGTCTCGCGGTCGATCGCACCAGCAACCGTCACCACGCCCGTCGCGCTGTCGATCGCAAATCGCCCTCCGTCGTCATCCACCAGCGAGTAAGCGACCACGTTGCTGGTCACGTCGCCGTCGCTAGCCGACGCAGTCACGCCCACGACCGTTCCGATGGCGGAATTCTCGGCGACAGTGTTCGCTGCGATATCCGCATCGCTGATCGGAGTCACATCGAATTCGTCGATATCGTCGATGCTGATCGAAAACGTGCGGTCGCTGGTCGAACCGTCGGCCGAGGTCGCCCGAACGGTGATGTTCCGCGTGGCGCCGTCCGATTCGCGATCGATGGAACCGGCAACTGTCACCACGCCCGTCGCACTGTCGATTGCGAATCGGCCGCCGTCGTCATCGACTAGCGAGTAAGTGACGCTGTTGGTGGTGGCATCCGCATCGCTTGCTGACGCGTCGATGCCGACTTGAGTCCCGGCAGCCGCGTTCTCGGCAACCGAGTCTGCGGAAGCATCCGCATCAGCGACGGGTGTCGTATCGAATTCATCGACGTCGGCGATGGCGATGTTGAACGTCGTATCGCTGGTCGACCCGTCGGCAGACGTCGCCCGAACGGTAATGCTGCGCGTCGCGCCGTCCGCCTCGCGATCGATGGCCCCGGCCACGGTGACAATTCCGGTGCTGCTGTCGATCGCAAACCGGCCTCCATCGTCATCCAGCAACGTATACGTGATGGTGCTGTTGGTCGAGTCGGCATCGCTAGCCGCGGCGGAGACTCCGACGCTGGTGCCGACGGCCGCGTTCTCGTCGACGATGTTGACCGAAGCGTCCGCGTCACTGACGGCGCCCGTATCGAATTCGTCGAGATCACCGATGGCGATGTTGAAGGTCTGGTCGTTGAACGAACCATCCGCGGAGCTCGCCCGCACCGTGATGCTGCGGCTGGCGCCATCGGCTTCGCGGTCGATCGCCCCCGCAACGGTAACGACTCCCGTCGCGCTGTCGATTGCGAATCTTCCGCCATCGTCGTCGATCAACGAATAGACCACCGAGTTCGTCGTGGCGTCCGCATCGTTGGCCGCTGCAGTCACTCCGACCAGCGTACCGACCGCAGCGTTCTCATTGACGGTGTTCGAGGCCGAGTCGACGTCGCTCGTCGGGCTGGTCGCGAATTCGTTGACGTCGGAAATCGCGATCGTAAAGTCTTGTTCTGTCGACGAACCGTCTGCGGATGTGGCCCGCACGGTGATCGTGCGGCTGGCGCCATCCGCTTCGCGGTCGATCGCTCCGGCGACTTTGACGACGCCCGTCGCGCTGTCGATCGAAAACCGGCCGCCGTCGTTGTCGACTAGCGAATAAGTGATGGTGCTGTTGGTAGCGTCGGCATCGCTGGCCGCCGCGACGATGCCAACAGCCGTGCCCACCGCCGCATTTTCAGCTACAGAATCTACGGCTGGATTCATATCGCTGACGGCAGTCGTGTCAAATTCGTCGACGTCGGTGATCGCAATCGCAAAGTTTTGGTCGCTGGTAGAGCCGTCCGCCGAAGTCGCTCGCACAGTGATCGTGCGGCTGGCACCGTCGGCTTCGCGGTCAATCGCTGCGGCAACTTTGACCACGCCGGTCGCGCTGTCGATCGAGAACCGACCGCCGTCGTCGTCGACCAGCGAGTAGGTCACCCCATTGGTCGTCGCGTCCGCATCGCTGGCAGAAGCTGTGATCCCGACCACAGTACCGATCGCCGCGTTTTCAGCTACCGAGTCAGCCGCTGCGTTGGTATCCGTAACAGCACTGGTATTGAATTCGTCGACGTCGGTGATGGCGATGGTAAAGTTTTGATCGCTGGTCGAACCGTCGGCCGAGGTGGCGCGGACAGTGATCGTGCGGCTGGCGCCATCGGCTTCGCGGTCGATCGCTCCGGCGACTTTGACGACGCCGGTCGCACTGTCGATCGAGAACCGGCCGCCATCATTGTCGACGAGCGAGTAGGTAATGCCGTTGGTCGTCGCGTCGGCATCGCTGGCCGAAGCAGTGACCCCGACCACAGTTCCGATCGCGGAGTTTTCAGCTACCGAGTCCGCTGCTACGTTGCTGTCGGTCACGGCACTGGTATTGCATTCATCGACGTCAGTGATCGCAATGGTAAAATTCTGATCGCTCGTCGAGCCGTCGGCCGAGGTGGCGCGGACGGTGATCGTGCGGCTGGCGCCATCGGCTTCGCGGTCGATCGCTGCGGCGACTTTGACCACGCCGGTGGCGCTGTCGATCGAGAATCGGCCGCCGTCGTTGTCAAGGAGCGAGTAGGTGATGCCGTTGGTCGTCGCGTCGGCATCGCTGGCGGAGGCCGTGATACCTACCGCAGAGCCAATCGCTGCATTTTCGGCGATCATGTTGGCCGATGCATTTGTGTCGCCGATGGCAGAAACGTCGAATTCATCGACGTCCGACAAGGAGATCGTAAACGATTCGTCGTAAGTGGCGCCGGCCGTATCGGTGACGCGGACGGTGATCGTGTGCGAGGTCGCTGCCTCGTAGTTCAGCTTGCTGCTGTCGGCGACGGTAACCTTGCCGGTAGCCGAATCGATCGCAAATCTTCCGCCTGCGTTATCGGTGAGCTGATAAGTAAAGCCATCGCCGCTGTCGACATCGCTGGCGGTGACGGTTTGCACGAGCGAGCCGTTGGCCAGGTTTTCTGCAATCGTGGTCGCGGGCATCGTCAGATCGTATGGCGCGTCGTTAGCGCCATGGATCGCGACGGTGACTTGTGTCGTACTTTTCAGGCCACCTGCATCCTGGATCGTATACGTGAACACATCATTGATCGACTGGCCGGAAGTCCGCAGGGCTTGGACGGTCGCATTGTTTTGGTCGACGGTGTAAGTGTAGGCGCCATTGGACGCGACCGTGATCGAACCATAGGTACCGGTCACGGTGACACCCACCGAGCCGCTGGCCGAGCCGACGGTGCCGGCGGCCACGCCGCAGACCGACCGCGTGTCGCCCGAGTCGACGTCGCTGTCGTTAGTCAGCACGTTGCCGCTGGGATTCGTTCCAGCCGTCCCATTATTTGTGCCGCCCGCCTCGGTAGCGCTGGCACTGTCGCTGACCGCCGTCGGTGCGTCATTGACGGCTGTGACCACCAAAGATGCCGTATCGGTCGCCGTGGAAAACGCCGATGTTCCGCCGTTGGCTGTGGTATCTGCCGTGCCGCCGTTCGTGCCGGTGGTTCGATCCCAGGCGCGGAAGGTGAGGGCCGAGCTGATCGAGCCGTTGAAGTTGGCGTTTGCCTGGAAATAGATGCGGGTGTTGGAATCAGCAGCCAGCAAACGAGACGCGGCGCCGCTCGGATTGCCCAGCGAGTTCCAGCTTGCTCCATTGTCGGTCGAATACCACCACGAACCGTTCGCCGTGCTGGCGGCGGTAATAGCGACACCTAGCTGAGCTCCCGCGTTGCTGTCGGTTACGTTGTCGACTTGTCCGGACGGGCTGGCGAAGTCGACGAGAGAAGAAATTAGCGTTCCGACCGCGCCGGACGGCGGGCCGGCGTCTTCGTTGACGGCCGTGAGCACGGGGCTCTTGCTCGCATCCAGTACTGGAGCGCTATTGAGCGACATCAGCGAGATCCCGTCAATTTCCTCGCCGCTGTAGCTCAGTCCGATATCGCTACCCTGAACCAGCAAACTTGCCGATCCACTGCTGTAGGTTCCGGTCGCGGAGAGGTCCAGCGTGAAAATGTCATACGCAGTGACGCTGAGCCCGTTATTGCCAACCGTATCACTGCCGCTGAGCGAGATGAGCAACTGCCCAGCGGTGAAGGTCTTGCCGCCCAGCGTGGCGGTATTCTGAACCAGGTCCAAGCCGCTAATTGAGGAGTCGAAGTTGGTATTGTAGGCGCTACCGTTGACGAACAGACTGCGCGTTCCCGCAGTTGTGCCAACTCCGACGTCCGAGACGACATAGCGAGTGACGTCCATCGAATACGTGTAACCGCTGGCAGTGATCAAGAAATCGCCAGCGTTGAGCGTGGTACCACCGACGACCATGGTGCGTTCGACCAATGCAAAGTCGCGTACCGAGTATCCGTTCATAGGATTATCGAGCAACACCATGAACGTACCCGAGGAATAATCACCTGCGGTTGTCGGGCGAAACATGGCGATGCTGGTCGTACTGACGGCGACGCCGCCCAGCGTTTCATTCGACGAGACGCTAAACAAGATGTCGCCGGCCAACAGCGTCACCGCGTGCGCTCCGCCGACGACAACTGTGCTCGATACGTAATGGATGCCGTCGATGTCCGCCGAACCGTCGGCTGCGAAACTGCTGAGATTCAAGCCGGTCGAAATGAGCGTACCGCTGGTCGTCCCTGGCTCAAAAACCAAGTTCGGATCGGCGAATTGGATCAGCTCGCCTTGACCGTAACTGATCTGTGAGGTCGACGTGCTGCCGGTACTGGAGAGCAGCAAACCGGTCGAACTGTGCGAGCGGAACGAGGCAGAAAATTCGGACGTGTTGTCATTCGGGCTGGTGGCAGTGGCGGTGATGTATTCACCCGCAGTAACCGAAGCAGACAACGTCGTCGAGAACGAAGTGGTGTAGGGGCTGGACGAAGGCGTGGTGACGTCGATGTAGCCTAAGTACCGCTGACCTTCGCCATCGCTGGAGGAATTGGCAAAGAACTCGATGCGGTACGTCTTGTTCGAGTTGCTGTTGAGCGTTCCAGTAACCGAGAGTTTGCCACCGTCGACGACCGCCCCGGTGATCACTGGATAGTTTTGGAGGTTGTTCGCGCCGGTGTCGCCATCATTGGTATCGTTGCTGGTGACGCCGTCGTTGCCCAGGTCGATTCCCATCTGGGAATTGCCATAGATCGAGTTGCCCTCGATCACCACGCCGGTGGCCGTGCTGGAAACGATGATGCCGTCGCCAGTATTGTTGAAAATCGAGTTGCCAGCCCCCGTGGCCGTTCCACCGATAATGATTCCCGAGGAACCGCCACCTTCGACGATACCTGCCGAGGTCGTGACCGCTCGGCCGTTATAGGCGATTGCGTTGCCACGGATGATCGTCGACAGAGCTTGCAAGTAAATACCGCCGCCGGCGGTGCTGCCGGTCGATCCGCTGTTGCCACCGATCGCATTGCCTTCGCTACTGTCGTTGGAGCCGTCCAGGTCGGTGCCGATCAAGGTGCCGGAGGCGTACTGGTCGATGTAGATACCAAAGGCACCGTTGGAGATCGGGATGGTCTGCGCGAAGTTCGCGCCCATCGTATTGGCTTGAATGATGTTGTTGTTCGTCGTCGAGCCGCTAATCACCAGGCCGTTACTAGTGTTGCCGGAGATCAGGTTGCCGTAGCCAGCCGAACCGATCCGGTTGGACGACGCTCCGCCGTCGATATAAACGCCGGCGCCGCCGTTGGCCACGGAACTGGAACCGGCCGAATCGGTCCCGATTTCGTTGGCGCGCAAAATGTTCCCCGTGGCCGAGGCCCCGGTAATCGTCACGCCGTTAGAACTGTTGCCGCTAATAACATTACCGTCGAGCGAGCCGGTGCCGCCAATCGTGTTGTTGGCGCCGAGGATGCGAATGCCGGAACCGCTGTTGACCGAATACGAACCCGCGCTAGAACCATAGGCGTACAAACTGCCGATGTAATTTCCAGCAATGGTGTTGTTGTCCGAGCCGGCTTGGATTTCGATTCCGTCTCCGCCGAAGTTACGGATGACAAAACCGCGGATCTCGCTGCCGTCCGCGGTCGACGACAGCACGAAACCGTCGGCGGCCAAGTCGTTGCCGTCGATCACGATCGCCGGCCGATTGGAGTTGACGGCAAAGCTGTCGTCGGTCGTGGCGTTGATCGTCACCTGGCCGGTAATCGTCG
>JBQCJB010000412.1:0-5803 GCA_051953155.1 Aureliella sp.
GAATTATTGTCACGCTCATAAGCGGCGTGCCATTTGCCCAAACGGCCCGGGCCGGCCAATTGGCCGGCCTGCCGACCGCCTTTGGACACCGCTCCTGTGCCCCTTCGACGACTGGAATCATTCGGTCGGCGCCTGTGGCGAGGAGCCGGATCTGATCGCGTGCCGGAGCATCCGGGGTCGCCTCGCCCGCTGTCGCTTCTTGCCTTTCGGAGTCGCGTGAGCTCATGCACCGTCAATTTGGTGTTCTCGGTGGTGGCCCCGGCGGATATGCGGCTGCCTTTCTAGCCGCCGACGAAGGCATGGAAGTCACGCTGGTCGAAGCGGAATCGCGACTGGGCGGCACGTGCCTGCTCCGCGGCTGTATCCCTTCCAAGGCGCTGCTGCACGTGGCGCGGGTGATCTCCGAGGTCGACGAACTGCGCGACGATTGGGGAGTGACGTATCCCGCACCGCAAATCGACATCGACCGCGTGCGGGCTCGCAAGGACAAAGTGATCAGCACGCTCAGCGGTGGTCTGAGCCAATTGGCCAAACAGCGGAACGTCCGCGTCATCCAGGCTCGCGGCGTGTTTGAAAACAGCACAACGCTGCGGTTGGAGGGGGATCATGAATCGATTCCCCCCGAAGGGATGTTGACCTTCGGCAGTTGCATCCTGGCCACCGGCAGTGTTCCGGCGATGCCACCCGCCTTCCGCATCGGCACCGATCGCGTCATGGACTCGACCGGTGCTCTCGAACTGAAAGAAGTTCCCAAGAGCTTGCTGGTCGTCGGCGGTGGATACATCGGGCTGGAAATGGGATCGGTCTATGCCAACCTCGGCTCGAAAGTCACAGTCGTCGAGCTGCTCGACGGACTGCTGATGGGAGCCGACCGCGACCTGGTCCGACCGCTGCAAAAGCGACTGGAAAAACTGTTCGACAAACGGATCTACTTGAACACCAAAGTCGGTTCGATGGCCGAGGTCGACAACCAGATCGAAGTCACGTTCGAAGGGCCTGGCAAGTACGGCCACGAGCGATTCGATCGCGTGCTGGTCAGCGTCGGTCGCCGACCGGTGACCGCCGGCCTGGGCCTGGAGAATACGCTCGTTCAACTGGACAATCGCGGCTTCGTCGTCTGCGACGCGCAGCAGCGCACGGCCGATCCGAACATCCTGGCGATTGGCGACGTCGCCGGCGAGCCGATGCTGGCTCACAAGGCTTCGCACGAAGCCAAAGTCGCGGTCGAAGTTCTGCTCGGCGAGCCTGCGGTTTTCGAAAAGGCCGCGATTCCGGCGGTCGTCTTCACCGATCCAGAGATCGCTTGGGCGGGGCTAACCGAGGAGCAGGCCAAGAAGGAAGGTCGCGCCGTCGACGTGGATGTTTACCCTTGGAAGGCCAGCGGTCGCGCCCAAGCGCTCGGGCGCACCGAAGGTTTTACCAAGTGGCTGATCGATCCCGAAACCCATCGCGTGCTCGGCTGTGGCATCGTCGGAGCTGGGGCCGGAGAATTGATTGCCGAAGCCGTGTTGGCGATCGAGATGGGCTGCGAAGCTCGCGATCTGACCGAATCGATCCACCCGCATCCGACGCTCAGCGAAACCTTGATGAACGCCAGCGAAGTTCACTTCGGCACCGCCACTGAGATCTACAAACCCAAGCGACACAACGCCGCCGCCGAATAGTCGGCCCATTCAATCAAATCGGGGAACCGTCCAATGAAGGCCATGCTGCTGAGCGAGTACAAGCATCTGGAAGTCGTCGACATGCCCAAGCCCGACGTCGGTGAAAACGACCTGCTGGTCGAAGTCCGAGCGTGCGGCATCTGCGGCAGCGACATCCACGGCTGGGATGGCAGCACGGGACGGCGCATTCCGCCGCTAGTCATGGGGCACGAAGCGGCCGGCATCGTCTCGGCCGTCGGCGCCAAAGTGACCCGCTTCAAAACGGGCGACCGGGTCACCTTCGATTCGACCGTCTCCTGCGGCCACTGCGAAGCCTGTCGACAAGGACGCATCAACCTGTGCCAGAACCGGCAGGTGCTGGGCGTCTCGTGCAACGAGTTCCGCCGCAACGGTGCGTTCGCCCAGTACGTCGTCGTACCGGAGCACATCTCGTATCACCTGCCCGACGAACTGCCCTTCGAACATGCTGCCTTGATCGAGGCCGTGTCGATTGCGGTGCACGCGGCCAATCGCACGCCGGTCCGGCTGGGCGACACGGCGGTGGTCGTCGGCAGCGGCATGATCGGCCTGCTGGTCATCCAGGCGATCCGCCTGGCGGGCGCAGCCAAGGTTATCGCCGTCGACATCGACGACTCCAAGCTGAACATCGCCAAGTCGCTCGGGGCTGACGTCGTGCTCAATGCCAAGAAGGTTAAAGTCCCCGAGGAGATTGCGGCCCTGACCGGAGGGCGCGGCGCGGACGTCGGTCTGGAAGTCGTCGGCGCGACCGAAACGATCCAAACGACCATCGATTCGGTCAAGCGGGGCGGCGCCATCACGCTGGTGGGCAACCTCTCTCCCAAGATCGAACTGCCGCTGCAGGCGGTCGTCACCCGCGAACTGTCGATCTACGGCAGTTGCGCCTCCAACGGCGAGTACCCCGAATGCATAGAGTACCTTCGCCGCGGCGATATCAAAGTCCAACCGCTGATCACCGCCACGGCCAAGCTGGAAGAAGGCCCGCAGTGGTTTGAAAAGCTGTACGCGGGCATGCCTGGAGCGATGAAGGTGATCCTTCAGCCCAACGGCTAGATCCCGCTTGCAACCAGCGGGCTCGCTGTTTCCCCTCGATGGTCAAGATGCAACTGTTCACCCAATCGCTGCCAACTCCCGCAGAAAACCTGGCGTTGGAGGAAGCGTGGCTGGACATGGCCGAAGAGGGCTTGCTCGAAACCGAAATTCTGCGGCTATGGCATCCCACTAGCACGTTCGTCGTTATCGGACGCGGTAGCCGGATTGCGGGCGAAGTCGATTTGCCTGCCGTCGAGGCTGCAGCGGTGCCGGTGATGCGGCGGATCAGTGGCGGAGCGGCGATCGTCGCCGCTAGCGGATGCTTGATGTACGCCGTGCTGCTGTCCTACCAGCAGCGACCTGAGCTGCGGATGCTCGACCAGGCGCACCGCGTCGTCATGGAAACGCTCATCGACGCCCTATCGCCGCTCCAGCCGCAAATCGCGTGGGATGGGACGTGCGATCTGATCGTCGGCGGGCGGAAAGTCAGCGGCAACAGTTTGCGATGTCGCCGCGAGTGGCTGCTGTATCACGGCACGTTGTTGCTCGATATGGACCTGACGTTGCTCGATCGTTTCCTCTTGCACCCGCCGCGTGAGCCCGAGTATAGGCAAAAGCGGCGGCACGCGGATTTTGTCAGCAATCTCGCTCTGCCTGCGAGCGAGCTGGCCAGCCGGTTGGCCAGCGCCTGGGGCGCCGACAGTCCGCCGCCGCCGGTCCCGATGGACCGTATCGAGCGGTTGGTCCGCGAGCGCTACACCAACCGCGCCTGGAATCATGAACGTTAAAGGATTTTCAAACGGTGCCGCGAGAGCAAATCGTCTCCACGCCGGTCCGAACGGCCGTGCAAAACCTGAATCAATACAACGTCTCGTTTCGCCAGGCGGAACATCACGTCATCGAAGTCGAACTCTGGTTGCCCGCACTGGGCGCGTCGGCGCTCGAGATCGTCTTTCCGGTGTGGACGCCGGGCAGCTACATGGTCCGTGAATATGCTCGCAACATCGAGCAACTGGCCGCGACGCTGCACGACGACGATGGGGCTGACGAGATCGGTCCGGCCGCCGTCCAGCACCTGGACAAACATCGCTGGCTGGTCGAGACCCAAGGACGCGAATGGGTCTGCGTGAGCTATCGCTTGTACGCTCGCGAGATGAGCGTGCGGACCAACTGGGTCGAATGCGATTATGCGTTCCTGACGGGAGCCGCCGCTTTTCCTTTCGTGCGCGGACGCGAACAGTGGCCGGCGCGCGTGCGTCTGAGCCTGCCCGAACAATGGTCGAACGTCGCCACGTCGCTCACGCGCAAGACCGGGCCCGCGCCCCAGACAGTCGAGCTGTGGGCCGAGAACTACGACGATCTGGTCGACTCGCCGATCGTGTGCGGCATGCTGGATGTCACACCGTTTGAGGTTGGCGGCAAAGAACATTATCTGGTCAATTGCGGCGGCGACGATCTGTGGGACAGCCTGCGGGCGGTCGCCGATGTCGAGCGTATCGTGGCCGAGCATCAGCAGTTCTGGGGCGTCGTGCCCTACGAGCGCTATTACTTTCTGAATCTGATCACCGAGAGCGGTGGCGGATTGGAGCACGATAATTCGTGCGTGTTGATGGCCAGCCGCTGGGCGATGCGACGTCGCGATGCGTATTTGAACTGGCTGGCGCTGGTCAGTCACGAATTTTTCCACACTTGGAACGTTCGCCGGCTGCGGCCGCGCGAGTTGATGCGTTACGACTACGAACGCGAGCAGTACTTGAGCGAGCTGTGGATCGCCGAAGGCATCACGAGTTACTTCGACGATCTGGCCCTGGTGCGCTGCGGGCTGTGCACGCGCGACGAGTACTTGCAGCGGCTGAGCAAGAACATCGCCAGCGTGCAGACCGCGCCGGGGCGCAACGTGCAAAGCCTGGAAGATTCGTCGTGGGATACCTGGATCAAGCACTATCGCCCGGACGAAAATTCGCCCAACGCCCGCATCAGTTATTACCTCAAGGGGATGTTGGTCGCCTGGCTGTTGGATGTCGAGATCCAGCGGACCACGGCACGCGCCCGGAATTTAGATGAGGCCGTGCGGCTGCTGTGGCACGAGCGTCTGAAGACCGGTTACACGCTCGATGACTTCCGCGAGATCATCGAACGAGTCGCCGGCAGTCCGCTGGGCGAATGGTTGAACGAGTGCACATCCAGCTGCAGCGAGTTGGACTTCGAGCCCGCGCTGGAATGGTTTGGTTTGCGTTTCAAGACCAACGACAAGCCCGGCAAGGATTCCGCGGAAAAGACCGGCGAAGTCTGGATCGGCTCGGACTCGGCGGCCAGCGATGGCCGGTTGTGGGTCCGCCGCGTCCTGCGCGGATCGCCATCGGATTTAGCGGGGCTGAATGTCGACGACGAACTGATTGCACTGGATGGTTATCGCGTCGATCCGGCCACTTGGCCTGATCGGCTTGGCCTGTACCGTCCCGGCGACGCGCTGCCGCTGACGGTCGCTCGTCGCGGCAAGTTGATCGAGCTACCCTTGCGGCTCGGCCGCAAGCCCGCTTTGACCTGGCAACTGGAAGTCTCTCCGGTCGCATCCTCCGCCGCAGAAGAAAACCTACGCGCCTGGCTCCGCAAGTAGGACAGCCGTCTCGGCTGTCACAGCGCAACGCACAATATTTCAATGCGGATTGCGCAGCGCTTTTTGGTGCTGCTGCCCCTCGCCCAGCCCAAACAGTAGGACAGCCGTCTCGGCTGTCATTGCGTACCGCACAATTTTTCAATGCGGCTTGCGCCAAGCTTTGTGGTGCTGCTGCCCCTCACCCCCCAGCCCAAACAGTAGGACAGCCGTCTCGGCTGTCATTGGGTACCGCACAAACTTCCAATGCGGCTTGCGCCAAGCTTTGTGGTGCTGCTGCCCCTCACCCCCCAGCCCCCTCTCCCCGAAGCGGGGCGAGGGGGGGCCGAAACGTACCCGGCTGTCATTGCGTACCGCACGATTTTCCAATGCGGCTTGCGCCAAGCTTTGTGACGCTGCTGCCCCTCACCCAGCCCAAACAGTAGGACAGCCGTCTCGGCTGTCATTGCGCAACGCACAAACTTCAAATGCGGAT
>JBQCJB010000413.1:0-6687 GCA_051953155.1 Aureliella sp.
ATGCGGTTGATCCAGCCGCGCGTACTGTCGCGGGCCGTCGGCGAGTGGATGTGATAGATCCAGGGGAGGCCGAGCCGATGGGCCGCGAACGCAGCGACCAGCGCCGACCGCGGCGTGGGTGCGTGCACCAGCTGGCACCCAGTCTCCTTGGCCAAGTGACGCGCGTGCTCGATCGCCCGGCGATCGAATCGCCCGCGCATCGGCACGGCGTGTACGCGGTCCTCGGGCAAACCGCTCAGTTCCATAAACTTGCCGGGCTTCAAACATGCGAAGTGGCTTTCGAAGCCGAATTGCCCCAACTGAAGACCGAGATTCTGTTGGACGCGTTCGGCCCCAGCGAAATGTTCGCCATTGATCAGATGCAGCACGCGTCCGGTTTCGGCAGACGCCGACGGATCGTCCGCGGGCAGGTCAGCCTTCGCAGGCGCGCCGGCGCGCACGGGCGGAGGCTGGAGAAGACCGTAGGCCAAAGGATCGACCATCGGATAGGACGTAGGCATCGGCACGTGTTCAGCTCCAGAGGCAACTAGCGAATTTTTGGTGGCAGCCAAGGTGGCTTGCACCTTTTATCGATGGAAGCCTAGGCTTTTCCCAACATCCCCGCCGCGCAGCCAGCAGCCGCGCGACCCGACTTGACCGCAGAGGGGCGGGGGATTCTAACGAGTGTGCAGCCGATGCCGGTAACGCAGTCCTGTGCGGCGACAGCGCCGCTTGCCTCCTCTTGGAAAAAGGCCGAGCGTGCGGTTTCCAGCCTCAAACCACTTCTCTAGCAGCCTGCGAGTCGTGCGATGTCTGATTTGACGACCGACGCAGCGCGGCTTCGCGCAGCGGTCGAATTGGCCGAGTGCTTGGCGCGAAGGCAACTGCGACTGGTGCTGGCCGAGAGCTGCACGGCCGGCAACGTAGCGGGCGCGCTGGCCATCGTTCCGGGGATTTCCGCCTGGCTATGCGGCAGCTTCGTCATCTATCGCAACGAGAGCAAAGCCGACTGGCTGCAAATACCTCGCACTTTGCTGGACGATCCGTCCATCGGTCCAGTCAGCCAAGAGGTTACCGAGCTGCTCGCCCGCCAGGCGCTGGCGGCGACGCACGAAGCGGACATCGGCGTGGCCGTGACCGGGCACATTGGCCCGGGCAGCCCTGCAGGCATGGACGGTCGGGTCTGGTTTGCGCTAGCCCGCCGCAGCGAAGCTCGCGTCGTGAGCCACACGCGGCTGCTCGACGCTCCGTCCCCTGGCGACCAGCGCGATTACCTCGGCCGCCAGCGGCGACTGCACGAATGCACCTGCTGGGTCCTGCGAACAGCCCGCCAGACGCTCGACGGAGTGAGCGGTACAGCTGAGGCGAATGCTGTTAAGAACAGGTAAGCTACCAAATCGTTGGCCGTCGCGGCCCAAGCTCCGGCGGCGTGCAGTGTTCGCCGCTTCGGCGCGACGGCGCGCGTTTCACCAATGGATCTGCGGCTTCTTGCCGGTCGGACGGAGCGACATCGCGATCATTACAAAACATTGCTTTCCATTTAGTTTAACGCTATTTTAGCCCTCTGAGGCTCGTCTGGGGAATGTCCAATGCCTGGCTGGTCCAATGCCACCGACCCCGTCTTTTCTTCCACTGCAGAACGTTCCGTTTTCCGCACCGGCAGCCCTGCTGGGTGTCGGGAGCTGCGTTGCTCTGCCCTGGGTGTGGATCTGGTGGATGTTTGCCGGGCTGGGAGGCTGGCCGATCAATGACGATCCGTTCTATGCCAAGCCGCTCGCGATTTGGTCCGAGAGTGGCCGCTGGCAACCGGTTCGACAAAACGGAAGGCTCACCGCCAGTTCGGTAGCCCATGTCCTCAGCGGCGGGCTAGCCGTCAGCCGCGGACGTTTCAGCTACCGCGGGCTGTATTTGGTCTGCATCGCGCAGCAAGCTTTTGGAGCGGCCGCACTCTTCGTGGCCGCCCGAGTGCTGAACGCGTCCGCCGGGCTGGGCGCTCTGGCAGTGGCGACGCTCGCCACGTTTCCACTCTTCTTTGGGCACGCGTTCACGTTCATGACCGATGGGCCGGCGACGGCCTGGGCCGCCCTGGCATGCATGAGCGCCGCGCTGGGTGTCGTGCGCCGCGACTGGCGGTGGCTGTTGGCGACCTCGCTGGCCGTCGGCTGGGGATATTGGATTCGTCAAACCAATGGCCTGTTGATACTCGCTCCGTTGGCAGCGTTGGCGCTGCTCCGCTGGCAAGCCCGCGGCCGAGATTCTTCCGGCTCACATGGCGGCGAGGCGCTGCGGCCGAGCGCCGTTCACTTCGCCGCGCTGCTCTTGGCCAGCGGCGGCGCGGTGCTGCTGCTGGAGTCGGGGTGGCTGTCTTCCTCGAGCCTCTCGCGGGCTGGCGATGTTGCCCCGCATGTCGAGTCCGCGGATTATCTGCACCGGACGCTGGTAGCGGCTTACGGTTGGCTACTGATCTGCGGCTGGTTCGCCCTGCCGTGGGTCGTGACGCTAGCGGTCGAGGCCTGGCGCGCCGGACGAAGCCTGCCGGTGTACGCGACAAGACTGTGCGCGACCGGTGCTGCAATGTGCTTGCTCGGCGGTTTGGCCCCGCTGGCGTCGTCGCGCGGGCGGGCCTGCTTAACGAGCGCGACGGGAGCCTTCATCCAGAATGCACACTTCGGTCCGATCTTTTTGAGCGACATGGACGAACCCGGGCGATGGGGCCAACTGGGCGGCGTCGTTTGGCCGTGGTGGATCTGGCAGGCGCTCAGCGTGCTGTCGATCGTCAGTTGTGCCTGCCTGGCATGGTGGGGCGTGCTGACAGTCATCGATTGCTTCCAGCGCAGTGCCAGCGATGCCGGCGACGCGCGACCCGCATCCGCTCTCGGGCTGCTGGTGATGATCGGTCTCTCGGTGCTGGCGATCGTGGTCATGATCGAACCGCATATGGACCGCTATTGGCTCTTTCTGTTGCCGGCGGTCGCGGTATGGTGGCTTCATCTGGCCGGGCGTTATGGTTGGCGACTGTCGCGCGGCGCGGCGGCCTGGGCCGTGCTGTGCCTGGCGTTCAACGCTGGCATGTCGCTCGTCTTCACGCATGACATGCTGGCGTGGAACGATGTGCGTTGGCGATTTGTCGAGGGGCAGTTGGCCGCGGGCGTGCCTGCCGATCACCTTGACGGCGGCCGCGATGTCAACGCCTGGCTGCGGATGGACGAGGATCCCGACACGCGGCCTCGCGCGGGCGACGAGAGTCCCTGGTGGTCGGGCCGCGCAAGTATAGCCCTAGCCGTCGGCGACCGACCTGGTTGGCATCGCACGCAAAGGCTGCCGTGGCACGCCTGGGCCACGGGGCGAACGCATTACCTGCTGGTGCTCCAGCGCGGCCCCGCACCTGCCCAGCCACTGGCTGCGCAGGCCGCCACCGCTGTGAAGGAGCAGCCATGATGCAGGTGATTCCTTGGCTTCGCAGCGGCGTCGAGCAGATCTCGCGCGTGCCTTGGGCGTTCGACGCGCTGCGCTGGATGCTCGAAGGTGGCTATCGGCAGCATCGGCAGTTATTGGCCCAGCACTTCGCCCAGCCGCCCGAGCGCGTGTTGGACTGTGGCTGTGGCACGGGGACGTTCGCCCGATGTTTTCCAGCCGAGTCCTATTTCGGTATCGACATCTCAGCAGCCTACATTGCGCGAGCTCGCCAGCGTCATCCCGAGCATCGCTTCGACGTCATGGACGCGACGCAGTTGGACTTTGCCGACGACAGCTTCGATGCCGTTATCGTCTGCGGCGTCATCCATCACCTGGACCAATCGATCGCGCAGCGGATGCTGTCCGAGATCGCCCGCGTGCTTCGTCCCGAGGGGCGATTGTTGCTGTGGGAGGACGTGCCGACGCGCACGCGGCTGAACCTGATCGGCCGGCTGGTGCACCAGTTAGATGTCGGTCCGCACATTCGGCCCGAGAGTGAGTATGCGCAGTTGCTCAAGCCGCATTTCGCACTCGATGCGACCCAAGGCCTCCGCAGTGGAGTCATGGACTACACCGCCTTCGTGGCTCGCAAATCCGCCTCCGCGATTTCAGCCTGCCCCATTCCCACCGCCATCCCCGCGTCCTGCGCACCGGACAGTCCGCTGCCTGCCAGCGATCTGCTTGCGGGCCGCGCGGGGCGTTAGTTGCAGCCGTTCGTTTTTTGGACCTTCATGTTGTTCACGCCCGAACAAGCGGAAATTTCCATCGTCATCCCCGTCTACAACGGAGCCGCCAGCATTGGCGAGGTGGTCGCGCGCGTCTTGAAAGTCTTCGCCGACCAGTCGGTAGAGATCGTCTTGATCGACGACGGTTCGGCCGACGACAGCGAATGCGTCTGCCGCCAATTGGCCGAGCAGAGCGACGGCAGAATCGTCTTCGTCCAGTTGTCGCGAAACTTCGGCGAGCACAACGCGGTGCTGGCAGGGCTGGCACAGACGCATGCGCCCATGGTGGCCGTGCTGGACGACGACGGTCAGAATCCGCCCGAAGAGCTACCACAGATGATCGCCGAAATGCAGCGGCGGAAATTGGACGTCGTTTATGGCCAATACGTCGAGCGGCAACATAGCTGGTCGCGGCGGTTGGGCAGCTGGTTCAATGATCGCGTGGCCAACATCATGCTATGCAAGCCGCGAGGGCTGTACCTGTCGAGCTTCAAGGTCATGAACCGCTTCATCGTCGACGAGATTCTGAAGTACGCCGGGCCGTACCCGTACATCGATGGCTTGATCTGCCGCTCGACCAGTCGGCTCGGACAGATACCGGTCAAGCACGCGCAGCGTCTGGCGGGCCGCTCGAATTACACGCTGCCGAAGCTGATCAAGCTGTGGCTAAATATGTTTCTAGGCTTCTCGATCATCCCGCTGCGAATCACTAGCCTGATCGGCCTGGTCATCGCGGCCTCCAGTTTCCTGTGGCTGGCGATCATCATCATCGACAAGCTGTGGATCACGCCCGGGATGACGCTGGGCATTCCGAGCGTCCTGGCCTGCATCGTGCTCTTTTCCGGCGTGCAATTGGCGGTGATGGGCATGATCGGCGAGTACCTCGGACGCGTGTTCCTGGCCAACAACGGACAACCGCAGTACATCGTGCGCTATGCCGTTAGAGGAGCCCGCCAACCATGACGGACTACTACCGCGGACGCCGCGTGCTGATCACCGGCGGACTGGGATTCATCGGCAGCAATCTAGCGGCGGAACTGGTCGAGCGCGGGGCCGAGGTCACGCTGATCGATGCCATGCTGCCGGAGTACGGAGCCACGCTCGAAAATATCGCTCCCTTTCACGAGCTGGTTGCGGCGCACGTGGTCGATGTGCGCGACGAGCATGCCTTGCCATTTTTTGTGCGCAACCAGGCTGTGATTTTTTCGCTGGCTGCCCAGGTCAGCCATATCGACAGCATGCACCAGCCACTGGTCGACCTGGACATCAATTACCGCAGCCAGTTGGCTTTGCTGGAATGCTGCCGACGCGAAAACCCCACAGCGCGACTGGTCACGGCCAGCACGCGGCAAGTGTACGGCCGCCCGCAATTTCTGCCGGTCACCGAAGAGCATCCGCTGGCGCCGACCGACATCAACGGGATCAACAAGCTCGCAGCCGACCAAGCCTTTCAGCTCTACGCGCAGGTCTATGGCATGTGCACGGTCAGCCTGCGTCTGACCAACACCTACGGTCCGCGCATGGATCTGAACAACCCGAGAAAGGGTTTCGTCGGAGTGTTCCTGCGACAGGCGCTCGACGGGCAACCGCTCCGCGTCTTCGGCGATGGCTCGCAGCGCCGCGACTTCAATTACGTTTCCGATGTGGCCCACGCCTTGGCGCTGGCCGGCGAGGTCGACGGCCTGGGCGGCCAGGTTTTCAATCTCGGCCACGACGAGCATTTCAGCTTGCTGCAGTTTCTCGATACGCTCTCGACCCAGTGCCCGCTGACGTATCGCTGCGTTCCCTTTCCAGCCGAGCGGCAGGCGATCGATATCGGCGATTATTACGGCGATTACTCCAAATTCTTCTCCTTGACCGGATGGCGTCCACGCGTGGGGCTGGCCGATGGCCTGCGGCTGACGGTCGACTACTTTCGGCAAGCAACCGAGCCCGCGGTATGAGCAATTCGATTCCAGTTCGCATCGATCCCACGGCGCTTCCGAGAGACGCCGCCAGTCAGGGTCCAACCCTGCCGCGCGAGCAGCAGCCCGAGCAGCAGCTCGAGCAGCCGGCCGAAACGCCAGTCCTGGAGACGATCCCAGCCTTCGAGTACCGGCAAGGCCTCGCCGGGCAGCGGTCGGAGATTCTGGAAGCGATCGCTCGCGTGCTCGATTCGGGCAGCTTGATACTCGGCCCGGAAGTCGCCGCCTTTGAAAGGGAGTTTGCCAACTTCGTCGGAGCCCGGTACGCGATCGGCACTTCCTCTGGTACCGATGCACTGATCGTGGCCCTGGGGGCGGTGTCGATCGGCCCGGGTGACGAAGTCATCACGGTAGCCAACGGTCCAGTGCCGACGGTCGCAGCCATACGCGCCGTCGGAGCGACGCCGCGCTTTGTCGATGTCGACGCCGCCAACTTGCAATTGGCGCCCGAGAAGATTGGCGCGGCGATCAACTCGCGGACGCGCTGCGTGCTGCCCATTCACCTCTACGGTTGGCCAGCTCCACTGGAAAGAATCGCCGAGATTTGCCGCGCGCACGGTTTG
>JBQCJB010000414.1:0-8329 GCA_051953155.1 Aureliella sp.
CGGCGGCAGCCCTGACGCGGCAATTCGACGTCGGAATCGGTCTGCGCATCGAGGCGCAAGCCGTCGCCGTTGGCACTCTGCCGCGCAGCGACGGAAAATCCAAACGCTGGATCGACCTGAGAACTAAGCCTGCTTCTTCTCGCTGATGGCGACCAACTCGTCGAGTATCCTCGGGCAGGCTTGCTCCAGGATATCGAGCACCGTCGCAAAGCCGTCGGCCTCTCCGTGATAGGGATCGGGCACGTCGCGCGGCGCTCCTTCGTCCAGGTACTCCGAAAACAAACGCAGCTTGTGCAGCGGCTCGCCAAAGAGCGTGGCCAGCTCGCGGTAGTTGTTGCGGTCCATAGCCACGATCAAATCGAAGCGGCTATAGTCGCGGCCGGTCGCTTGCCGCGAGCGGCTGGTCAGATCGTAACCGCGCCGATCGGCGGCCACGCGCATGCGTTTGTCCGCTGGCTCGCCGATGTGAAAGCTGCTGGTACCAGCCGAATCGACGGTGATCTCGCCCTGCAAACCGCGTTCGTTGATCAGCCGCTGCATGATCCCTTCGGCAGCCGGCGAGCGGCAGATGTTTCCCAGACAGACGAAAAGTACGGAAGCTGACATTTTTCTTAGTTTTGATTCGATGTGATGCAAGGTGAGCATCGCCGCGCCCAGCCGGCAGAGCCCCGCGTGGGGAGCAACCCTGGAATTGCACTAGCTTTTCAAGGGCTGAACGGTTACTAGTATAAGATTGCGAAGGTTAGGAAAGCCCTTTTCCGGGAGGACGCTTGGGCATGCGTGCGAAATTCGCTGTTGGAGATCGGGTGATCTACACTCGCGATAAGTATAGCAATCGACCAGGCCCGCGCGCAAAGAACGTCTCTCCGACTCCGCATGGCGAAACCTACGCCTATCAGGTCGACAAGTACTGGATCGTGACCTCGATCCTGCCCGACGGTGCGCTGGTGCTGCAGACGCGGCGCGGCAAGACGCACACCGTCGCGGCCAACGACAGCCGCCTGCGGCGAGCCAACTGGTGGGAACGTCTCTTTTACGCCGGCCGCTTCCCCTCCGGCTCCGCCTCCCCAGCCGCTCACCCCCCCCCCGGCGAGAACCTAACCAGCCCCCACCGCACCTGCTCCCACACAGCCCCCCCCTCGCCCCGCTTCGGGGAGAGGGGGCCGGGGGGTGAGGGGCAAGAACCCGCCCTAAATCTTCTCCCCACGCTCTGTGCCTCTTTCTCACTGCGCACTCGCACCGCGCCCGCGTCCCCCAACCCCAACAGCCCTCACTGCCGCCCGTTCGTTGCGCAGCGGCTACCGATTAGCCCTAAGAATTTGGGGAACTTTGGCTGACTTGAGCTACTCCATTGTTAGATGGGCTAACTGCGCGGGCTGGGATGGGCGATTTGGGCGAACTGTGATCGCTGTGAGAAGAAATTCCGCTGGCGCTGCCTATGCTGAAATTATGCTCCCGAGCGGTCCGATCCAAGGAAATTGCGGACGTGCCGGGCGGGAACCAAACCAGCTCAGATTAGTCTGAGGCTTTGCAGTCATCTGGGCTTCGCAAAAACGACTCGTCTATACCCAACAGGACCACGACTCTATGTCTCGCCGCCAACAACGACAGCGATTCATCACTTGGTTACGCAGTTTTGCAGCATCGTCGGACAAGCAATCAAGTGTGAACCGGCCGGCGCGGATGGAGCATCTCGAGGGGCGGGCCCTGATGGCAGGGGACACGTTCCTGCCGCTGCTGGGGTCGATCCAGAATGGCAACGACCAGCCCGTCGTCGGGACCAGCACCAGCGGTCTGGTGGCTGAGGGAGAGGCCGCTCCCGACCTAGTTGCCTTTGCCAAAGCCCTCCGCGACTCGGGCACGCAAATGTTCGGCGCGTACTGGTGCCCCCACTGCCTGGCCCAAAAGGAATTGTTCCAAGACGGCGCCCAGTTCTTGCCGTATGTCGAGGTGACCGATAGCGCCCGCAATCCGAACCAAATCGCCGTCAGCGAGAACATCACGCAGTATCCGACTTGGGAGTTTCCTGATGGTTCGCGGTTGACGGGCGAACAGACGCTGGAAACGTTGGCGGCCAAGGCTGGCGTGGCCATTCCGCAAGCCAGCAAGCCGAGTTTTACAACCATTCCGGCTACCTCCGTCGAAGTCGGTTCGCCCTTCCACGTGCCGGTCAACGCCTACGACCCCAACGGCAACCCGCTGACGATCACCGTCACTTCGAGCAATCCGAACGTCGTTGGTGCCGAAGTCTTGTCGGGCAACCGCAGCATGCGCGTGCGGGTCAAGGATTTCGGAGACATGGTCTTCCAGTTGTTCGAGCAGGACGCGCCGGTGCCGACTGCCCGCATCATCGAACTGGCTCAGGCTAACTTCTATAACAACATCAAGTTCCACCGGGTCATCAACAACTTCATGATCCAGACCGGCGACCCGCTCGGGACCGGCGCCGGCGGATCGACGCTCGGCGACATAGACGACCAATTCAACGTCAATCTCCAGCACAATCGCTCGGGCGTCCTCTCGTATGCCAAGAGCACCGATGACACGAACGATTCTCAGTTCTTCATTACCGAAGTGCCGACGCGGCATCTCGACTTCAACCATTCGGTCTTCGGCCAGTTGATCGAAGGGGATTCGGTTCGCGAAGCGATCAGCAATGTGCTGACCAACAGCAGCGACAAACCGACAATCGACATCGTCATCGAGAGCGTGACGATCTTCAACGACACGGAAAACGGACTGATCCGCCTGAAGGCCAACGCGGCCAGCGGCACTTCGAACATCACCGTGACGGTGACCGATAGCGAAGGCGAATCGACTTCGCAAACGTTCGTGGCCACGGTCACTCCCGATTCCGCCAACGGCGCCCCGTTTTTAAATCCGATTGCGGACGTGAGCACCAGCGTCAACACGCCGGTAACCATTAATCTCACTTCACAGGACGCGGAAAACAATCCTGTCGTCTACAGCGTCGAGAAAGTTGGCACGCAAGACTACACGGTCTCAGTCAACGCCTCGACGGGCGTGGTCACGTTCACGCCGCCGGCCGGTTACACCGGTACGCTCCAGTTCAGGGCGAAAGTACAGCAGACGACGACGCCGACGACGGCCGATCCGATCGACAGCCAGTTGATCACAGTCACCGTGGGCGGAGCCGTGCCGACCGGCGTCGACCTCGATTCGGCCAGCGACTCGGGCAGCAGCAACTCCGACAACATCACCAACGCAACCAACCCGACATTTACGGTCACCGGCACGACCAACGGCGCGATCGTCAAGCTGAAGGTCGGTAACACGGTGATCGGCCAGGCGACCGCCACCGGTTCGACGACCACGGTCACGGCCAACAACATTGGTTCCCTCGGCCAGGGAGCGGTAACCGTTGTCGCCACCCAAACGATCAGCGGCGTCGAAAGCGCGGCGTCGCCTGGGACTTCGGTGACCTTCGACGCGACGGCTCCGGCCGAAGTCTTGTCGAGCCTGATCCCCAGCTCGGCGCAAGTCGGTCAAGCGCTGTCGCTGAATCTGGCTCACGCCGAGGAAGGTGCTGGCTTGGCTTACGCGCTCGATGGCGCGCCGACGGGAATGACGATCGACGCCGCCACCGGCGCGATCTCTTGGACGCCGGCGCAAGCCCAACTGGGCGCGCAGGCTTTCAATCTCAAGCTGACCGACAAGGCGGGCAACGTCACGACCCAAGCAGTGTCGATCAACGTTATCGAGCAGCCGCAAGCGAAAATCATCCTGCAAGCTGTCGATATGCAGGGCAACCCGATCACCCAGATCGCGACCGGCCAGCAATTCAAGATTCGCTTCCTGACGCAGGACGTCCGCGGTTTCGATGCCAAGGGAGTCTTTGGCGCGTACATCGACTTGTTGTTCGATCCGAACATCATCGAACCGATTGCGACCAACCCGATCACTCACACCGCTCCGTTTACCAACGGCATCAGCCCGACTTCTCAAACGCCTTCGATCAGCGGTGTCATCAACGAACTAGGCGGCTTCTCGAGCAACCTGTCGGTCGGCGATGGCACGCCGGCGCTGATTGCGGAAGTAACCTTCACGGCCAAAGCGGCTGGCAATGCGAACATCCGCAGCGAAGCGGCCGATGTCGGCGGCAACGATATTTTGCTGTTCGATGCAACGGACAAGATTCCACTGTCGAAAGTCGATTTCGGCTCGGTCGCCTTGGCCGTCGGTGCGAATTTCCAGGTCGCCAATGACGCGTACAACTTCGACGAAGACAGCTCCAGCCACTCGCTGAACGTGCTGGCCAACGACACGACCAGCGGCGGCGCCGTGCTGACGATTTCGGCCGTCGGCACTGCCAGTGGCGGTGGCACGGTGACGATCGCGGCCGACGGCAAGACGCTTAACTACACCCCGGCGGCCAACTTCAACGGCGCCGAGACGTTTACCTACACCGCCCGCAATCAGGATAACGTCACGCTCGTCGGCACGGTTACCGTTCAGGTGGCCGACGTCAACGATCCGCCGGTGGCTGTCAACGACGTGGCCACCGTCAATCAGAACAGCACCTCCAATGTGATCACGGTGCTGAGCAACGATACGACCGGCAATGACGCACCGGCCAGCGAAACACTGCGAGTTTCCGCAGTCGGGACGCCCAGCTCCGGCGGCTCGGTGCAGTTGGGTTCCAGTGGCCTGAATATCCTTTACACTCCCAAGCCTGGTTTTCTCGGCACCGAGACGGTGACGTACACGCTCAGCGACGGACGCGGTGGAACTTCGACCGGAACGGTTTCGATCACGGTCAAAGTTGCTAACCCACCGCCGGTAGCGGTTGCCGATAGTTTCACGGTCGTCGAAGACGCCGCCGAAGCCAGCTTTGACGTGATCGCTAACGACACGACCGACGCGGGCGAGACGCTGACGATCTCCGCGGTCGGTACGTCGACCAAAGGCAGCACGCTCAAGATCTCCACCGATTCGAAGAAGGTCCTCTACAAGCCGGGTCCGAACGTCAACGGTACCGAAGTCTTGACCTATACGCTCAAGGACAGCGGTGGCGCAACCGCAGTGGGCACGATCACGTTTACGATCACCGCGGTCAATGACGCGCCCAACGCCGTCGACGATACGCTCGATGTCTTGTCGACCGCTGGCGTGCAAACGATTCAGGTCTTGACCAATGACGTGAATCCCGACTCGGGCGAAACGCTGACGATCACCGCGGTCACCCAACCGGCCGCAGGCACGGGCAGCGTTGCCATTTCCTCTGACGGCAGATCGATCCGCTACACTCCGCCGAGCAACACCTTTGCAGGCACGGCCAGCTTCAGCTACACGCTCAGCGACGGTTCGACGCTTACCGATTCGGCAGCTGTAACGCTGAACGTCAAGAACTACGTGCCGCGGTCGATTGGCGGCGTGCTGTATGCCTCCAGCGGTTCAAACGCTTCCAGCGCGTTGCCATACGGCGGCGTCGATATGGTCCTCTCCGGTCAGGATTCGACGGGAGCCAACGTCAACGTCCCGCTCTCGAGCGACAGCAGCGGCAGCTTCAGCAAGTCGGGCCTGGCACCTGGAACCTACACGATCACGCGGCCGGCCCTGCCGTTCTTGGAAGATCACGGCGATACGATCACCGTGACGTCAGCCCCGAGCGACTCGAACAACACGTCGCTGCGTTCGGCTATCGGAGGCCTGAAGGCCCAGTACATCGGCCTGCGGAGCTTTTTGGGCTCGGCGGCTGGCGACGGCCTAACGGTCGCTGTCAAACCCGGAGCCGACGAGAGCTGGTACACCATTCGTGGCAACACCAACGGCTTCAGCAACATCAAAGCCCAGCTGAACGCCGCAGCAACCTCGCTGGTGGTGACGGCCAAGAACAGTTCCAACCAAAACGTTTCCGCTACGTTGCCGCTGAGCGGATCCACGTCACGGATTAGCGTCTTGGGCATGGAAAACGACGCTCGACTGCTAAAGGTTCGCGGCAATCTCAGCGCCCTGGGCTTCCAGGTCGTGACGGGTTCCACCACGAGCAGTTCGCTAGCAGCCGACTCGGGCGCCTCGGGTGAAGGCGAAGGGCCGGGACAAGTTGCCGGCCAAGGCTTTCTACCTGCGGGCAGCCAAGCTTCTATGAGTTCGCTGGCCGCCGAAGGCGAAGCGGCTCCGGAAGTTTCAGCCGCTCCAGCGTCTGGCTCCAGCGTGCTCACGCCATCGCAAGCGATCCGCCACTTCCTGGGTTCGAGCCAAGCCACCACGAACCCGACTGCCGGTTTGCTGACCAAGGCAACCACGCAGCTGCCGCCTAGCGCCGTCGATCAAGCGATCAGCGAAATCGATACGCTGTCACTAGCGGCCAGCGATGTCGATGCCCTGACGTCCAACAGTGGCAGTAGTCACGACGAAATCGACTCGGCACTCGCTGCACTGTAACGCTTACGAACTGCCCCTCGTCTAACTCGACGAGGGAAACGGTGGCCTCACTGGCTGCCGGTCACAAAACACAAAACGACTACGGGGCGTGCATGCCGAGTTTGGACGGTGCACGCCCCGATTGTTTTTCTGGAACGTTTTGGTGCAGCTCGCGCTCGCGCTGCTGCAGAAGTCCAGTGGCGGCGCGATAACGCGAACTGACGCCCGGCTGCGGCACCAGCCCGCCGGCGATGATCAGCACGAACAGCGTCAGGACCGCAAACTTTTCGTGCGGCCGCGCGCGCAGTGAGATGGTCGCTTGATGCCGCGTGCCAGTGAAGACGCGGAAGTAAGCCTGCAGGACGGCGATGCCGTTGAGAGCCGCTGCCAACACGACCACGATGCCATAACACGCCGAGCGTTCGGCGGCCGCCTCGACCAACAGTTCCGATGCGATGAAGCCGCTGGTTCCCGGAAAGCCCACGCTGGCCAAGCCGCTCAACAGAAAACAGGCGGCCAACTGAGGCATGTGGTCAGCCAGTCCTCGGTATTCCGTCAGCAGCAGTCGGCCTGTCCTGGCCTCCACGCTCCTGAGCGTCAGACCAAAGCCGGTCAGCGAAATGCTCACCGAAATCCATGCCAGTAGCGAAGCGACCAGGCCGAGTTCGTTCGTCGTCTGCAAACCGACCAGCACCAGTGACGAGTGGCTAAGGAACTGATAACAAAAGAAACGCCGCGCATCGCGCTGGACGAGCGACATCCCGGCAGCATATACGGCGGTCGCCAACGCAAAACCGGAAATCGTCTGCAGCGCCACCTCGGGTGCGATGGGCAGCACCAGCCGCACGGCAGCGTATGCCCCAACCATCGGTGTCACGAACAGCAGCGAATTACCGAACGTGGCATGCTGAAACAATTCGGTCATCCAACCATGCAGCGGCACCGCCCCGCTGCGAATCAGGACGGCCGCAACCAGACAGCCGTGGCCCAGACTGCGCCAGTGGCCTACGCCGCCGCTGGCCAGCGTCCAGCCTGCCAACAGCAGCGCAACGAACAGTCCCATGTAGAGCGTGACCACGCGCGTCGGCTTTTGACGCGAGCGCAGCTCGAGCCAGGGCGGCACGGTGCCTATCGACAGGAAGGTGATGATGCCCCACGGCGACACACAGCTGAAAGTGGCCAGTGTGGTCGCTTGCGCGAACAAAGCCCAGGCGAACGAAAATCTCCGCGCCTTGCCGCGCGTCGTCGCCAACTGAGTCAAGAAGTAAAGCAGAGCGACCAGCGGCAATAGCGGCGCGCTGAGAGAGTCGACCACAAAAAATGCCGGACGGCTTGCGGCGGCCGCAACGTCCCAAGGATCGTGCGCAGCAGTCGCGTCCAAGATCGCAAAATCTGCGCAGGCACAACAGGCCCAAACCAGCGAAAGAGCGGAGATGACCAGGCTGACGCGCCGCGCACGCTCTGGCCCGGGCAACCGCGCGACCCATAATCCACCTAGGGCAGGTGTGAGTATCGCCAACATTAGCCAAGGTGCATGGTACTCGCTCACGACAGCTCCTCAGCCGCTTCGACCGGCGCGGCAGTACCGACCGGGTCGCGCCTGCCAACGCCCGAAAGCCAGCCGATCCACGCCCGCTCCCAGCGGTCAAATTCGAGAAAGCACCGGCGAAAGGGTGCAACGATGAAGCAGTCCAGCAACGAATCCAGATATCCGCGTTCCATAAAGAAGCGGTACATCTGCCAGCGGAATGACGAATTGCTGCCGTCGGACTGCGGCAAAGGCCCTTGGTCCAGGCGAGCGCCGATCGCGTTTTCGAGCGTGCGATAGTCTTTTAACAACGTCGGCGCTCGCAGCAACTGCAATGACCGCATGCAGGCGTGGCCGATGATATGGACCAGCGCAATCATCCGCAGTCCCAAGCCAATCTCGGCCACGATGATGCCT
>JBQCJB010000415.1:0-4050 GCA_051953155.1 Aureliella sp.
CATGATCTTCTTGCGCACCGCCTTGGGATCCTCGAAGATGCCGATCGTGTTGTTGTAGCTCTTGGACATCTTCTCGCCGTCGGTACCGGGCACCTTGGCCGACGTATCGAGCAGTCGCGGTTCGGGCAACACGAAGGCTTCGCCGAAGTGATGATTAAAACTGCCGGCCAGATCGCGACAAACTTCGATGTGCTGCACCTGATCCTGACCGACGGGTACCCAATTGGCATCGAAGGCCAAGATGTCGGCAGCCATCAACACAGGGTAGGTGAACAAGCCCGCATCGGCCGTCAGACCGCGAGCCTTCTTCTCCTTGTAAGCGTGGCAGCGTTCAAGCAGCCCCAGCGGCGTACCTGTCATCAGAATCCAACACAGTTCGGATACTTCCGGCACGTCCGACTGTACGAACAGCGTTGCCTTAGCCGGATCGAGTCCCAGGGCCAGCAAATCGATGGCCGCTTCGCGCGTTAGTTCGTGCAACAGCTTGGGATCGCGGACGGTGGTCAGCGCGTGCAGATTGGCGATGAAATAGAATCCTTCGTGTTCGTGCTGCAGATCGATGTAGTGGCGAATGGCTCCGAAGTAGTTGCCCCAATGAAAGCGCCCGGTGGGCTGGATGCCGGATAGAACTCGCATAATTGGCTTTGGACTTAGTGTGACTTCGTTGAGATAGGACTGGTGGATGGGGCTGCGGCGCCGACCTGCAGGGTCCGCACGACATCGCTAACGCGCTTGGCTCCCAGTTCGGCGAGCGCGGCCGGCAGCTGCTCGACTAACCGCTGGCTGACGCGCGGATCGTAGTAGTTGGCCGTGCCCACCTCGATGGCCGACGCGCCGGCGACCAGGAACTCCATGACATCGTCGATCGTGGCGATGCCTCCGATGCCGATCACGGGAATATCGACTGCGGCAGCAACCTGATAAACGCAGCGTAGCGCCACCGGCTTGATCGCTGGTCCGCTGAGGCCGCCCATGACGTTGCCCAGCATCGGACGCCGGCGTCGCCAGTCGATGGCCATGCCCAGCAGCGTATTGATGCAGCACACCGCGTCTGCGCCGGCGTCGGCCGCAGCCCGCGCGACATCGGCGATGCGGGCTACGTTGGGCGTGAGCTTGGCCAGGATGGGCAGCTGGCAAGTCGAACGCACGCCTTTGACGACTTCGTAGCAGGCTTGCGGATCGGTGCCAAAGTCGACTCCACCGGAAACGTTCGGACAGGAGACGTTCAGCTCGAGCGCCGCCACGTTCGATCCCGCCTGCTCGATCCGCTGGGCCAGTTCGACAAATTCCGCCTGCGTCTTGCCAGCGATGCTGACGATGACCGCCGTGTCGAGCGAACTGAGGTACGGCAGATGCCCGCGGATGAAGGCTTCGACGCCGTCGTTATCCAGTCCGATCGAATTGAGCAGGCCCGCGGAGGTCTCGACGGTTCGCCACGGCGCATTGCCCGGCCGCGGCGCGGCGGTGATCGTCTTGGGCAGAACACCGCCCAGCTTGCTCAGGTCGACCAGTCCGGCCATTTCGCGGGCATAGCCAAAAGTGCCCGACGCAGTCAGGATCGGATTGCGCAGTGCCAGCCGACCGAGTTGGACTCGCAGGTCGATCTCTGCCACTTGAGCGCTACTGCCTCGGGCGCTGGCTCCTTCCGTTGGTGTGGCCACGGATCACTCCCACTCAATCGTCGCTGGGGGCTTGCTGGAGATGTCGTAAACGACGCGGTTGACGCCCCGCACCTCGTTGATGATACGACTGCTCATCCGCGCCAAAAGTTCGTAGGGCAAGCGACTCCAGTCGGCCGTCATGAAATCTTCGGAGTTGACCGAGCGAATGGCGACTGTGTTCTCGTAAGTCCGCGCATCGCCCATGACGCCGACGCTTTGAACCGGCAACAGGACGGCGAAGACCTGGCTGGTTTGGCGATACAGTCCGGCCGCCTGGATCTCGCTGACGACGATGCTGTCGGCTTCGCGGAGGATGGCCAGTTTGTCGCGCGTGACTTCGCCCAGGCAGCGCACGGCCAGCCCCGGGCCCGGGAAGGGATGACGCCACACTAATTGCTCGGGCAGACCTAATTCCGCGCCCAGTTGCCGGACTTCGTCTTTGAACAAGTCGCGCAGCGGTTCGATCAGTTCAAAGCCCAGTTGCTCGGGCAAGCCACCTACGTTGTGATGCAGTTTGATCGTCGCGGCCGGACCATCGGGAGCCGCGCCGCTTTCGATCACGTCGGGGTAGAGCGTGCCTTGGGCGAGGTATTTGGCGCCGTGGATGGCCGCGGCCTCTTCTTTAAAACACTCGATGAACAGATAGCCGATCCGTTTGCGTTTCTCTTGCGGGTCAGTGATGCCCGCCAGATTGTCCAGGAACCGATCCTCCGCTTGAACGACGTGCAGATCGGCTTTGAAGTGATTGGTGAACTCGGCCAGGACGGCCGCCTGTTCGGCTTTCCGCAGCAAGCCGTTGTCGACCAGGATGCAGCTCAGCTGCGAACCGATCGCTTTGTACAGCAAGGCTGCGGTCACCGCGCTGTCGACGCCTCCGGACAAACCGCAAATGACGCGTTCGTTGCCGATGCGGGCCCGCAGTCGCTCGATCTCCTGCGTGGCAAAGTCGGTCAAGTGCCACGTCCCTTCGCAGCCGCAGATGCCGTACAGAAAGTTGTGCAGGATCGCTCCGCCCAGCGGCGTGTGGGTCACTTCGGGATGGAACTGCAGGCCGTACAGCGGCAGGCTGGTGTGTCGCACGGCAGCCACCGGGCATGTGGCCGTCGAGGCGAGCGCTTCGAAGTGCGTTGCGATCTGATTGACCTGGTCGCCATGGCTCATCCACACGTCCAGTTCATTGGGCAGGCCGGCTAAGAGCGGATCCTGCCGGTTTTCGACGCGGAGCTCGGCCCGGCCGAATTCGCGCGAACGGCAATTGACCACCTCGCCGCCCAGTGCCTGGCAGGCCAACTGCATCCCGTAGCAAATGCCCAGCACCGGGATGCCGAGGCTGAAGATGGCCGGATCGCACTGAGGCGCCCCTTTGGCATACACACTCGATGGGCCGCCCGAGAGGATGATGCCCTTGGGTTTCTTGGCAGCAACCGCGGCCGCCGGCAGGTCATTGCGGACGATTTCGCAGTACACATGCTGCTCGCGGACGCGGCGAGCGATCAACTGCGCATATTGCGAACCGAAGTCGAAGACGAGGACCTTTTCGTCGGCCAAGTTCGCAGCGGCGGCCGTCGACCCCTTATCCTGTTTCAAAGTCACGTTTTCAATTTCCCCACTTCGCACGTTCTCAATCGACCACTTGCGATCGCCCGTCCCGAATCGCCCGGACCACATCGACCATACGCCCAATCGACCATTTGTCTGTGCAGCCGCCGACCTATGGGATCTTCGAGCCGTCAATTTGCCGAGCGGGTCGCCGAGTAGCTCGGGGGCCCATGCAGGACCCTTCCAGGGCCTCTTGGGAGGCCTCTGCCAGGGACGAAGTATAACGCTATTTGCTTGCTTGTGGCGGCGGGCAACTACGGCCGCTGTGGCGAAATCCTTTTCCGGCGGCCTGGCGGAGTTCCGCTTCCGCGGCCGCCCTTGAGAAGCGAGCAGCGACACGATCTGCAATCAAATGGTCTCAAAGTTGCTCTGGTTCTGATTGGCCGATGGTCTCACAATCTCGTTTGCTCGTTTCAGAGCCCGGCTTGGCCAGTCGGAGGCAGGCCGGAGTTTTACGGTTTCTCTAACAATAGGCAGCGTTGGTTTGTCCAAGCACGATACTTTTTTACTCCGGATCGATCCCGCGATACTCCGCGCGGTCAAGCAGTGGGCAGCCGACGAGCTGCGCAGTGCGAACGGCCAGATCGAGTTCCTACTCCGCGAAGCTTTGCAACGCAGCCACCGCTCGCCCGCGCGCTCCAACGGGGAGAGCAATGGCTCGGAACTCCATGAACCGGCCGAAAGCTCGACTGCTGAGCGCGAGTAAGCTGCGGCGGGCACTCGGCGCCCTAGGCGCTGCGCCCGCAAGGATTGCCCATCCGACCCGAACTGCCCGGGCCTCTGCGGCCAG
>JBQCJB010000416.1:0-2811 GCA_051953155.1 Aureliella sp.
AACGTCGTCGACGCGATCAAGTGGGTACTTGGTGCGCAAAGTGCCAAGGCGCTGCGCGGCAAAGATATGGTCGACGTGATCTTCAAAGGATCATCGTCCACTGGCCGCAAACCAGCCAACTCCGCCGAAGCAACTCTGTTCTTCGACAATTCGACGCAGAAGTTGCCGATCGACGCGCTCGAAGTCCAGGTCACGCGCCGCGTCTATCGCAGCGGCGAAGGGGAATATCTCATCAACGGCCAACCATGCCTTTTGAAGGATATAAAGGACCTCTTCCGTGGCACCGGCGTCGGTGTCGATTCGTACAGTCTGATCGAGCAGGGCACGGTCGTGCGCATCCGGCAGGCGGCGCCGAAAGATCGACGCATCATTTTTGAAGAAGCCGCCGGTATCAGTCGCTTTAAGGTCAAAAAGACCGAAGCCCTCCGCCGGCTCCAGCGCGTCGAGCAGAACCTGCTGCGCCTCCGCGATATTGTCGACGAAGTCAAAGGCCGTCTCGAATCGCTCAAACGCCAGGCGAGCAAGGCTCAGGCCTACCGCGAAATGACGGAGCGCGTCCACGACCTGCGGCTGCAACTGGGCTGGACGGAATATTGCGAGCTGACCGGCCGCAAAGACGCGGCCGAAGCTGCCTTGAATCAACTGGCCGCAGATCGGGCCGAGAAAGAGACGGCTGTCGAATCGGCCAGGCAAACCGCCCACGCGTCCGATCTGGAATTGCACCGCGTGGCCCAGCGCTGTCAGGACGTCGATGCGGCGCTCCAAGGCTATTTGCAGGAGATCGCGGTCCTCGAAGCCCAGCAGGTTAACCTGGGCGATCGGCTGGGAGAAACCGAGTCAGAGCTCGAACGATCGCGATCGCGTTTGTCGGCTCTGCGGCAACGAGCCGATTCGCTGGTCGACGAACTGGGCTCGGTCACGCTGGAGGTCGAGCAGTCGCGAGCGCTGGTCGACGGAGCCCGCACGCGAGTCGACACTGCGCAGTCAGCCCATCAAGAGCTAAGCGATTCGGTCCGCAACCGCGAAGAGAATCTGGAGCGACTGCGGCGCGAGCACGTCGTTTTGTTGCGAACGGTCAGTGAGAAAGTCAGCGCGCGCGGCCAACTGGAAAACCAATTGGCGGAACTGGCAAAGACGATCGCCGAGAACGAGCGCGAGCTGCGCGGGCTGTCGCAAGCCGAGCAACAGGCGCGGCGGCACGCCGAGCAGGCTGCGACGCAGTTGAAACAGATTCACCTCGAGACCAACAGCGCCACCGAAACCCTGACCGCGCAGCAGCGGCAGTTGGAAGAAAACCGCGAGCTGTTGGCCAAGCGGCAAGAGGATGCGGCCATTCTCAACGGCCGTCTGGAGGGAGCTCGCGAACGCCTGGCAGTGCTCGAAGCCCTCGTCGCGCACCAAGAAGGGGTCGATGCCGGCGCGCGGCAGTTGCTGGGCATGGCTGCCCAGAGCAGCGATCCGATGTGGAAATCGGTCCGCGGTCTGGTCGGGGAATTGCTCGAATGCGAAGTCCATCTGGCGCCGCTGATCGATTGTGCCCTCGGCCCTGCCGGGCAGGCAGTCGTGCTGAGCGACGGCCGGATCGTCGACTCGCTCCGCGAAAACAATTTGCAGATCGAAGGCCGGGTGACGCTCATGCGTCTGGATCGCTTGCCCGCGCGGCGCTTCGGCGAACGCATCCAGCTCGACGGCGTAGCGGGCATCATCGGCCGGGCCGATCGGCTGGTCACTTATCGCGAAGACCTGGCTGGGCTCTATCGCTACCTGCTCGGGACGACCTGGCTGGTCGACAGCCTGGCAACTGCCTTGGAACTGGGACACTTCCGCGGGGCTGGTCTGCGATTCGTCACAGCCGATTGCCAGTTGGTCGAAGGAGATGTTTCGGTGACGCTCGGCGCGGCGCAAGCTCTGCCGGGAATCGTGTCGCGGCGAAGCGAGATGCACGCCGCTCGGCACGAGATCGAGCACTACACCTACCAGCACCAGCAAGCCCATGCCGAGGTGCAGCGGTTGCAGCTCCGCGGCAGCCAAATGGCGCCGGCAGTGGCTGCGCTGGAGGTCCGCGTCCGGGAACTGACCAAGGACTTTGCGCGGCAGCAAGTCCGCGCGCAGCAAGCGGTCAGCCGTCTCGACGAACTCGAACAGCAAACCTCGCAGCGGACGCACGACCTCGACGCGGCCAAAGAGCGTCACACGGCGCTCGAGCCGCAGTTGGCTGCGGTCACGGGCGAGGTAGCCAGTCTGGGAGAAAAAGTCGCCAGCGTCGAAAAGGAACTGCTCAGCAATCGCGGCACCCACGACGACGAACAACAGCAGCTGCATGCGCTGCGTGAAGAACTGACCTCCGGACGCATCGAACTTGCGCGTGCGGAGCAACGTTACGAGGCCAGCCGCACGGCGCTAGAGCAACTGCAGCGCAACCAGCGCGAGCGGCAAATGGCCGTCGCCGAGGGGCGACAAGAGCTGGTGCGGCTGGCCGAGCGCCGCGACCATTTTGAATTCGAAATCCTGCAACTGACCGCCCGTCTGGCCGATGCGTACCTCGGCAGCGAGCGCGAGCAAGCGGGACTGGACGAACTGGCTGTCCAGGCGGCTGCCTTGCGCGAGCAACGCACCCGGCTGCACAAACAATATGAATCCGAGCAGCGCGGGCTGGATAAATTGACCGGCCGCTGGCAGAACGCACAGGTTGAACTGGAGCGGCATACCGAGAGCATTGCCACGCTGCTGAAACGTTTGCAAGAGGATTATCAAGTCGGGCTCGACGAACTACGAACGGCCAGCGCGATCGAAGATGCCCAGCTTGTTCCG
>JBQCJB010000417.1:0-6976 GCA_051953155.1 Aureliella sp.
AGCCGAATCGCAAGCGACGCCAGCGGGAACCGCCGGGACGATTCTCGGCGCCCTGACGGCCGTGCTGAGCCCACTGACGACCGTGGGTTTAGTGTTCGTGTTTACGATTTTCATGTTGCTGGCCCGCGATGACCTGCGCGATCGCATGATCCGGCTGCTCAGCGGCGGCCGCTACATCGTCACGACCAAGGCCATCGACGAAGCCTCGCGTCGAATCAGCAGCTACATTCGCGCCCAAACGATTCTCAATTCGCTCTACGGCCTGTGCATTGGATTCGGCCTGTGGGTGATCGGCATGACGCTCGGCGGCGACAAGGGCTTTCCGAACTTTGCTCTCTGGGGGCTGCTGTGCACGGTGCTCCGGTTCGTACCGTATGTCGGGCCGATCGTCGCCGGCGCCTTTCCAATCCTGCTGTCGCTGACGATTTACCCGGGCTTCGGCGTTTTTACGGCGACGGCCCTCCTGTTCGTGGCAGTCGAACTGTCGAGCAACAACGTGATCGAACCGTGGCTCTATGGCACCAGCACCGGTATGTCGGCGGTGGCGATCATTATTGCGGCCGTCTTTTGGACTTGGATGTGGGGGCCGGTCGGCCTGCTGCTGGCGACGCCGCTGACGGCCTCGCTGGTGGTGCTGGGCAAGTATGTGCCGCAGCTGCGCCCGTTGACCGTGCTGTTGGGCGACAAGACCCCGCTACCGCCGTTTGTCAGTTTCTACCAACGCCTGTTGGCCGACGACGCGCCGCGGGCGGCAAAAATCGTCGAACTGGCGATCGAAGAAAGCGATGTCGAGACGGCTGCCGACGAAGTGCTGTTGCCCGCGATCCGCCGCGTTCGCCGCGACCGTGCCCGCGAAGGGCTCAGCGCGCCGCGTGAGCACCGCTTGATGCAGCAGATCAATGAAATGATCGACGACGTCCTGGCCAGCCACTGCGAAACGCTGCAAGAGAAAAAGGAAATCGAAAAGGAGACAGCCAGCGGTGATGCGAAGGAAGCGCAGACTGCCCAGCCGGAGACGCAGATCGTGGTGCCACCCGGCGGCCGCGGAGCGTCGATCGGCACGACTCTCGAATGCGAAGAGCGGGTCGCCGAGGCCATCACCCACGAAGATGTGGCCCACTACAGTCTCACCGACGATCAACCCGAACCGTGCGATGTGGTCGGCTGCGCGGCGCATCATGAAAGCGAAGAGCCCGCGCTCAAACTGCTGGCCTACTGCTTGAGCGAACACAACGTCGAGATGCGCTGGGCAGGTACCCGCGCATTGCCGACCGATGTCGAAGACTGGATCGAAAAAATTCAGCCCAAGGTGATCGTCATCGCCATCGTGCCGCCGGGGGGATTCATCCAGGCCAAGTACATGTGCGAGCGGCTGCACGAGCGTCTACCGTCCAGCCAGATTGTGGTGGCGTACTTTGGGAAATTGCAGAAGTACGATGCGAACCTGATCAAGTTCCGCCGCAGCGGAGCCAACTACTTCACGACCTCGCTGAACCAAACGCGCACGCAGATCGTGAACGCTTTGCATCAGTCGGCCGCGGGTAAGCTGGCAGCCCGCGGCCAAAGCAAGGGCGAGCGTTCCGGCTCGGTGCCAGCCCCCAAGGGCATGCCAGCTGCCGACGCGGCCAGCTCGCAAGTGTCCGGCACGAGTGCCCCACCACCGCAGCAGCGATTCGAATCAGAAACGCTAGGTTCCAACTCCCCGAACCCCACCCAGTCTTCAAGCGCGAACTCTCCGAGCGCAAAACCGCTGGGCTTGCGCTAACGATGATCCAATCAGGCGGGAGCAAGCACCAGTGACTTTCGATCGCACTGCCATCATCACGATCTCCGCGGCCACCGTCGTCTTGTTAGCCAATGCTGCGGTCGGCATCGTCAACGCCAAGGGGCTAGCGAGCGAGAACTACTGGCAGATCATCGCGGTCCAGACCGTGGCCACGGCGATTGCTCTGGCCGTAATCGCCCTGACGTTCGTGCTGGTGCGACGCAGCCAGCGCGCCCGAGCCACTGCGGCCATCGAGCATGCGCGACTGGCAGAATATAACCGTCTGCTGGTCGAATCGACGGGCGAAGGCATGTTCGGAATCGATCTCGAAGGACTGTGCACGTTCATCAACACCGCGGGGGCTCGGATACTGGGTGGCACTCCCGACGCGTTCATGGGCAAGCACATGCACCAGTTGACCCACCATACCAAGATCGATGGTTCTCCCTACCCAAGCGCCGAGTGCCCGATTCTGTTGGCGACGACCGAAGGCCGCGGTTGCCGCATCGATAGCGAGGTCTTCTGGCGGTTGGATGGCACATCCTTTCCCGCCGAATACACCGCCTTTCCAATCAAGCACGGCCAGACCGTGCACGGTACGGTCGTCACTTTTACCGACATCAGCGCGCGCAAGATGGTCGAACGCGATTTGATTCTCGCGCGGGCCGAGGCCGAACGCGCCAAAGAGCAAGCCGAGTTCGCCAACCAGGCCAAGAGCCAGTTCCTGGCCAATATGAGCCACGAACTGCGCACGCCACTCAACGCCATCATCATGTACAGCGAACTGCTCGAGGAAGAAGCCGCCGATGCGGGCAACACGGCTTTTCAGGAAGACCTGGCCAAAATCTACACTGCGGGCCGGCATCTGCTGTCGCTGGTCAACGGCGTGCTCGACCTGTCGAAAATCGAAGCCGGCAAAATGGAGCTGGCTCTGGAATCGATCGACGTGCGGCCGATGCTGGAAGAAGTTGTCACGACCGTTCAGCCGCTGCTGAGCAAACGTCACAATAGGTTGGAAGTCGTCGTTGCCGACGAAGTGCAGTCGATGCGAGCCGACCTGACGCGGCTTCGCCAAATCATCTTTAACTTGCTGTCCAACGCCAACAAGTTCACCGAGCATGGCTTGATCCACGTCGCCGTGCGCAAACTGCCCGCAGCCGGCGAAAGCGTAACGGGCAACCAGATCGAGTTCGAGGTCCGCGACACGGGCATCGGAATGAGCGAAGCCCAGATCAGCCGGCTGTTCAAACCGTTCGCCCAGGCCGAATCGACGACCGCCCGCGATTACGGCGGCACGGGTTTGGGGTTGGCCATCTCGCAGCGTTTTTGTGAACTGATGCATGGTTCGATCTCGGTTACCAGCCAGCTGTACGCCGGTTCGTGCTTTCGAGTGCGCCTGCCGGAGTTCGTACCCGAGCCGGTCAGCGAATCTCCACTTCCGCTGGCGGCCGCATTGATTCCGACAACCAGCGGCGACGGGGCAGGGGAGAGGATTCGACCGGTTAGCACCGCCACAGCAGGTGACAGTGGCGCTGCAGAGGACATCGCCGCAGCAGAAGACAACGGCAGCCCAGTGGGCCGCGAGCGCACGCCGGAAAGTGGCTCGAGCCAGAGAGAGCCGCAGACGGCGTCTGCGACAAACGGGGCGGTCTCGCGCCCGGGCACAGTTGCCAATCCAGCGGCCGATGCTGCCGCCAGCTCGCAGGCCAGCAGCGCTCCGGCATCCTCCGAGGCAGCTGCGTCCGCCGCGCCAGTGCTGGTCATCGACGACGACCCGGCGGTGCGGGATGTAGTGACGCGATCGCTGGTCAGCGATGGGTTCGAAGTCATCAGCGCGGCCGATGGCGAGCAAGGGCTGGCGCTGGCCCGCACGCGCAAACCCGCTCTGATTTTTCTCGATGTGCTGATGCCCAAGACCGACGGCTGGAGCGTGCTGGCTCAACTGAAGTCGGAAGAAGGTCTTCGCGAAATTCCGGTCGTGATGATGTCGATACTCAATGACGCCGAATTCGGATACATGCTGGGCGCGTCGGATTATTTGAACAAGCCGGTCAAGCGCGAGCAGATCCTCAGCGCGATCGATAAACTGCAGATCGCCACTTCGGGCCAGCGCGTGGCCTTGATCATCGATGACGACCAGGCGACGCGAGAAGTAATCGCTCGATCGCTGCAGAAGGTTGGCTGGCAAACGCTCGAAGCGGGCGACGGCGAGGCCGCGCTCGAGTTGCTGCAGGACGAGCAGAATGCGCCGCAGTTGATCCTGCTCGACCTGATGATGCCGACGATGGACGGCTTTGAATTCCTGCTGCGTTTCCGCCGCTTGGAATTGCCCGAAGCCCCCGCCGTCGTCATCCTGACCAGCCTCGACCTGACGGCCGATGAACGGGCGCTGCTCAATGGCCAAGTCGAACGGGTCTTGCAGAAAGGCCTGCTCAGTCGCCAGCAGATGCTAACTGAAATCCGGCGCATCGCCGCGTCGGTGCTGCCAACCGCCAGTGCGGTCTCGACGCAGCCCTCACCCTCGGCTTCGCCGGATATTCCAAATCGTTAACGCACAATCGATCCAAGGAGGTGCTCAATGCCGAAGATACTCGTAGTCGAAGATAACGCGGACAACCGCGATTCCCTGACGCGGCGGTTGCAACGCCGTGGTTTCGCAGTGGTCACAGCCAACGACGGCGTGGCCGGCGTGAAGGCCGCACAGAACGAACGCCCCGACCTGGTGTTGATGGATGTCAACATGCCGGAACTGGATGGTTGGGAAGCCACGCGACAGATCCACGCGACCGGCGGACTGGAACAAATGCCGGTGATCGCGCTAACGGCCCATGCGATGGGTGGTGACCGAGAGCGCGCTCTCGAGGCAGGCTGCATCGATTATCACACCAAGCCGGTCGAGTTTGCTCGACTGGTCGATCAGATCGAACAGGCTCTGCGCCAGCGAGCCGCGACTGCCGGCGAAGAAGGCTAAGCGATCGAGCGGGCCAAGGCTCTTAAGCTGCCGGTTCGTGGGCCGGCGCGAGGGCGACCGTCGCGTTGCCGAAGAGGCTACCTTCGCCGAGGTCGGTCAGGTCTTGGCTGGTCAGCTCGTTGAGCCCTTTGCCGTCAGGTGCGAGCTTCGGCCACCACAGGCCGACCGCGATGACCGTGCCGGGCCGCGCATCGGTAGTCACTTTGATGCGTCGCGTGATCGAGCCGCGCTGGCTGCGGACTGAGGCCAGCCCGCCATCGGTCAAACCGCTGGCGGCGGCATCGTCGGGATGGACCAAAATCTGCGGCTGGCCGCCGGCCGCCTTGAGCAGTTCGGCAATGTTGCCCATGCTGCTGTTGAGCGTAAACGCGCCCGGTGGTGAGATCAGCCGGTAGGGAAACTCGGGGCTCGGCGTATCGACGAAGGTCTGCTGCTGCGGGGCCGGTGCAAAATGGACCTTGCCGTCGGCGTGGTAGCTGCCGGAGCTGTAGGGACGGAAATCGGGGGGCAGATTCAAGCGGATGCTGCGCTCACGCTCGAGCCGCTCGAAGGTAATCGACGCCAGATGGGGATGGTCGGTTTCGAGCAGTTCGCGAGCCATGTCGCGAGCGCTCCAGCGGAAAACCTCGTCGTCGAAGCCCATGCGCTGGGCCAACTGCTGGAACACCCAACTGTTCGGGCGGCATTCTCCTAGCGGCGGCAAGACGGGCTCGGCCCACTGCAAGTAGTAGTGGCCGTAGGCCGTATAAATGTCGGGATGCTCCAGGAAGGTGGTGGCTGGCAGGAGGATGTCCGCGTAGTCGGCAGTGTCGGTTTGAAAATGTTCGAGCACGACCGTGAACAGATCTTCGCGGGCCAGTCCACTCCGCACCGAAGCCGAGTCGGGGGCGACCGCGACTGGATTGGAATTGAATACGAACAAGCTCTTGATCGGAGGGGCGGCTTCGGCCAGTGCGCGTCCGAGCTGATTTTGGTTGATATGTCGCCGATTGGGTTTGAGCAGATGCCCGCCGGTGAACCGCCGCTTGTTCAGGGCGAACGCGCCGCTGGTCGACAGCCCCGCGCCACCGCCGACTTGTGACCAAGCGCCGACCAGGGCGGGCAGCAGCGTGATGGCCCGCACGGCATTGCCGCCGCCTTCGTTGCGGGTCATCCCATAACCGACCTTGATGACCATCGGTTTATGGTTGCAAATTCTCTCGGCCAGGCGGGTGATCGCATGGGAATCGAGTCCACAAAATTCGGCGGCGCGGCCGACTGGCCATTGGCTGCAAGCGGCTCGATACTCCTCCAAGCCCTTGGCGTGTGCGGACAAATACGCTTGGTCTTCGCCCCCCAGCCGCATGATCTCGCCGCCCAGCGCCAGAGCCAGTGCGGCATCGGTACCCACTTTGATCGGCCAATGTTCGTCAGCAAAGCGACTGGTCTCGTTGAAGTACGGATCGATATGCACGATCCAGGCGCCCGCCCGCCGGGCCTCGGTCAGCCACGGAGCAACATGGCTGTGCGAACGCAGCGCGTTGATACCCCAAAGCAAAATTGTGCGCGCTTTCGGTAGCGACTCTAGCGGCGTCGAGAGCCGCGTCGGACCGTAGTTGGCTTCCCAAGCCGCGGCGCCGGTCGTCGCGCAGATCGTCTGGTCCAGTTCGCTGGCCCCGAGCGCACGGAAGAAGCACAACGGATAATCACGCTCGATCCAGCCCATCGTGCCGGCATAGTTGTAAGGCATGACCGACTGCTCGCCCCAGGCGTGGATCGTCTGGTTGAGGCGCTCGACGATTTCATCGAGCGCCTCGTCCCAGGAGATCGGCCGGAACTGGCCCGAACCTTTCGGACCGGTGCGGCGCAGCGGCGTGCTCAAACGCTCGAGGTGATGCTGGCGCTTGGGGTAATGCGACATCTTCACACACGCAAAGCCACGCGTGATGGGATGTTCGCGATCCCCTTCGAGCTTCTTCAGCCTTCCATCTTCGATCGTCAACTGCAGTGAGCAGGTGTCCGGGCAATCCAGCGGACAGACCGATCGGACCAGAACGGGCAACGCATCACCGAGAGTGGCCATGGCGGTTTACGGCTTCTTCTTCGAGTTGCTCAAGTGTTCATCGAACCAGGCGACCATATTATCCATCATCTTTTGGTTCCCGGCAGCGTCAAAACCGTGGGCCGCACCAGTGATGACCACGAGTTTGTTCGGGACTTTGACCTCGTCGAATGCGGCGACAATCTTTTCGCTGTGCCAG
>JBQCJB010000418.1:0-17504 GCA_051953155.1 Aureliella sp.
GGTTATGCGATCCGCCTGGCCGACGCCCACCGCGGCACGCTCTCGATCGCTGGCGTCGCCACGGCCGGCTCGCCCCCCGTGGCACTCCCGCCACAGCGGGCGGTGCAGATCTTCACCGGTGCGCCGGTCCCGTTTGGCGCAGACTGCGTGATCCCGCGCGAGCAGACGCGGGAAGCGCCCGACCAGGTCGAGTTGGCTGTCGCCGCTGAGCAACTCAGCCCCGGCCAGCACATCCGCATCCGCGGCGAGAACGCCAAAGCGGGCAGCCAGGTGCTGCCGGCCGGTACGGTACTTTCCAGCCATGCCGTTGCGGCCGTGGCCTCAGTCGCCGGTCCCGAACTGGCGGTGCATCACAAAGTGAAGGTTGCGATCGTCAACACGGGAGACGAGTTGGTCTCGCCCGGCCAAGCCGCTTCGGAGTGGCAAATTCGCGATTCCAACGGCCCGACGTTGGCAACGTCACTAGCCGGGCATGAATGGATCAAACTGTGCGCCCGCGTCCGCGCGGCCGATCAGTTATCCGCCGTCAGTGAAACGTTGGCGAATCTATTGCCCGTCGCCGACGTGATCGTCGTCACCGGCGGCGTCTCGGTCGGCGACACCGATCACGTCCCGGCCGCCATCGAGAAACTTGGCGGCGAAATTGTTTTTCACCGCTTGCCCATTCGGCCCGGCAAACCGGTCCTCGGCGCGCTGATGCCCGGAGGCAAACTCATCATCGGCTTGCCAGGCAACCCGGTCAGCGTGGCGGTGACGGCGACAGTCATTGCGCTGCCGCTATTGCGGAAACTGGCCGGCATCCGCCCGCTGATCTCCGCCAGCCCCCGCGTCTTGGTGGCCAACCCCGACGACAAACAACTCCAACTCACTTGGTATCGCCTGGTCGAGCTCACACCCGAGGGCGAGGTTCGTTACGTGGCCACGCATGGCTCGGGGGACCTGATCTCGCTGGCGCATAGCGTGGGCTTTGTCGCGCTGCCGCCCGGGGCTTCCGGGCCAGGGCCGTGGCCGCTGACGCTCTGGGGCAGATAGCCACCGCTTCGCTACGCAGTGGCTCGAACTCGCAGCGCGGCGGCTGTGCACCCTATCGGCGATCGAAACGCTGCGACTATCATGTGTGCATGAGTTCAACCCGAGACAAACTGCTGACCACGCTCCGTCGCCAACTGGTTCCCCAAGTCGCCCTGCCCGAGGTCACCGAAGGGCCGTGGATCACCTTCGATAACCCGCTGAAAAAGCTGGCTGAGAATGTGAAGTTCGTCGGTGGCAGCTGCACGCGCGTGCAGAGTCCAGCCGAAATCGTGGCGGCGCTGCGCACGTTTCCGCAGTGGCAGGCGGCCAAGCGGGTCTTTTCGGCCGTCGAAGGCGTGCCCGGCAATGTCCAGATCGAGGCGATCGACGATCCGCACGATCTGGCGGACCTCGAATTTGTTATCTACCCGGGCGAGTTCGCGGTTGCGGAGAACGGAGCCGTCTGGTTGTCCGCTCAGCAAGTGAAACATCAAGTCGTATTTTTCATCACCCAATATCTGGTGCTGGTCGTTTCTGAGCGCGACGTGGTCGACAACATGCATCAAGCCTACGCGCGTGCGCGTGTCCCGCAGCCCGGCTTCGGAGTCTTTCTCTCCGGCCCGAGCAAGACTGCGGATATCGAACAGTCGCTGGTCATTGGCGCCCACGGCTGTCGGCAACTGCAATTGTTCCTGTTGCCCTGAGAGGCACGAGTTCAACGCGTTTTCTAGGATCCTCGGTCGGCTGCGCATGATTCATTTGGACAAATCCGGTCATCGCGTCAGGCGCATGTTCGGCGAGATCGCGCCGCGGTACGATCTGATGAACCACGTACTGTCGCTGGGCATCGACATCCGTTGGCGGCGGTGGACGGTCAAGCAACTGCGGCTGGACGCAGCCGAGCCGATCCTCGATTGCTGCACCGGCACCGGCGACCTGGCTTGGATGCTGGCGGAAAAAGTCGGCCCGCGCGCCCGAGTCGTCGGAACCGATTTTTGTTTGCCGATGCTCGTGCGAGCCAAACGCAAAGCCTCGACGGCGCCGCCCCGGCGCCAGGCCAATGTCGAATTCCTGGAAGCCGACACACAGGCCTTGCCCTTTCCCGACGCGACCTTCCAGGCAGTCACCGTAGCCTTCGGACTGCGTAATGTGGAGAACACCGACCTGGGACTGGCAGAAATGGCTCGCGTCTGCCGCCCGGGCGGACAAGTGGCGGTGCTCGAGTTTTCGCAGCCGACCTTGCCCGGCATCCGCCAAATCTACTCGGCGTATTTCAAACACGTCCTGCCACGCATCGGACAATCGCTCGCCCGAAACCAACATTCAGCCTACGACTATTTGCCCAGCAGCGTTTCCGAATTCCCCAGCGGTGAGGCCTTGGCTAAGCGGATGCGCGCCGCGGGGCTGGAGAACGTGCGCTATCACCCGCTGACTTTCGGCATCGCCACTCTGTACTTGGGCGAGCGGCAGACAGGCAAGCCACAATGACGACGCCGCAGGAAATCGAATTGCCGCTGGTCGTGGCCATCACCGGTGCCAGCGGAGCGGTGTATGCCGCGCGGCTGCTGGAAGTGCTGCTGGCCAACGATCGGGAGATCCATCTAGCGATCAGCCCCTCGGGCGCCGCGGTTATCGAGCGCGAATTGGGCATTCCAGTTCCGGCATCGTCCAAGGCCTGCGACGCGGCGACGCTATCCAGACTGATCGATTGCGGCTCACCACTAAAAACGCCAGCCAACGCCGAGATGTCGAGCAAGGCGCAGCAGGCGCTGGCGGCCGGCCGCGTCCACGTCCATCACTACCAGGACTATTTCACGCCGATCGCCAGCGGATCGTTTTTAACCCAGGCGATGGTCGTCTGCCCGTGCTCCGGCGGCACGCTGAGCGGGATCGTGCACTCCAGCAGCAGCAACCTGATCGAGCGAGCCGCCGAAGTGCACCTGAAAGAACGCCGGCCGCTGATCGTCGTGCCGAGAGAAACGCCGCTGAGCAGTTTTCAGTTGGAAAACATGCTCCGCGCCTCGCAGGCCGGCATCACCGTGCTGCCGGCGGCGCCGGGCTGGTACCACGGCGTCGAGCACCTCTCGGATCTGATCGACTTTGTCGTCGCGCGGATTCTCGACCAACGACGCGTTCCTCATAAGCTGATGCGCCGCTGGCAAGGTTAGATCGCGGCCGCCCTCTGGCGGTGGCAACGGCGGTCGAATCTGGCATACTGTGGCAAAGCAATCCGGGCCTTAGCCAACTGGGCCTAGCCAACTGTGGGCCTAGCCAGCGCCCAGCTTTCAAAAAAATCGAACTTAGAGAAACGGTGACCATGACTCTTGCGGATAAGACGGCTGTCGTTGTCGGTGGTGGAACGGGGATTGGACAAGCGATCGCACGCTCGCTGGCCGAGGCAGGTGCCAAGGTCATCATCGGCGGGCGGCGCGAAGAGATTTTGAAACAGGCGGCGGCCGGTACTCCGATCCAGTGGCGGGCGCTCGACGTCGGCAACCGCCAGCAGGTCGACGATTTTTTTGCCTGGAGCCAAAAGCAGCTCGGGCACATCGACATCATGGTCAACGCGGCCGGCCTGAACGTCAAAGACCGCAGCATGAAGGCTCTGGAGCCCGAGCAGTGGGACCATGTGATGAACATCAACGCTACCGGGGCTTACAACTGCCTGCACGCCGTTTTGCCCGGCATGCGCAGCCGCCGCTCGGGAACGATCATCAACATCTCGTCGATCGCCGGCAAGCGCGCCATCGCGTTGGGCGGCGTGGCTTACTCGGCCAGCAAGTTCGCCATGACGGCGCTGGGCATTTGCGTTTCGAACGAAGTGGCCGAGGACGGCATCCGCTTGACCAACCTCTATCCGGGCGAAGTCAACACACCGATCCTCAACGAACGCCCAACGCCGGTCAGCGAAGAGCATCGGCAACGGATTCTGCAGCCCGAGCAGGTCGCTCAGCTGGTCTTGAGCATCATCGCTCTGCCCCCCTCGGTGCACGTGCCGGAAGTCATCATCAAACCACTCTCCCAGCAGTGGTACTGAGGCTCTGCAGCCACAACCGAGCTTCCGCGTCTGAGGGCATGCGCCAGTCACCGCGCGGCGAGAGACTGATCGTGCCGACCTTCGGACCGTCGGGTACACACGAACGCTTGAACTGGTTGGCGAAAAACCGGCGGAGGAAGATCGCCAGCGTATCGCGAATCTCCTCGGGCGAATACTCGCGCGAGAACTCCGCCAGTTCGGCTAACCGCAGTACCTTGGTCGGTCCGTATCCAAAGCGGATCAGGTTGTACAAAAAGAAATCGTGCAGCTCGTAGGCTCCGATCGAACCTTCGGTCGATTGGACGATCGATCCGTCGCTGGCCGGCGGCAATAATTCTGGCGAGATCGGCGTGTCGACGATGCCCAGCAAGACCTGGCGGACCGGGTCCTCGAATTGATGTTCCGCGGCATACTTTACTAGAAAGCGGACTAGCGTTTTCGGGATCGACGTATTGACGTTGTACATCGACATGTGGTCGCCGTTGTACGTGCTCCAGCCGAGCGCTTGCTCCGACAGGTCGCCCGTTCCCAGCACGAATCCGCGGCTCATCAGCAGCAGCGTGCGCACGCGGGCTTGCACGTTCTCGAAGACCAGATCGCTCCGCTGGTCATCGGCCAGACTGGTCAGTCGCGACTGAAACTCTTCGACCGTGCAGCCGTCGATATCCAAGCCGAAGGGGCGGTGACCGATGGCGCGGAAGGTGTCCAGACAGATCTGGCGAATGTCGATCTCGTCGCGGGCGATTCCCAGACCGCTCATCAATTGCCGGGCCGATTCGAGCGTGCGGCTGGTCGTGCCGAAACCCGGTAAGGTGACGCCATGAACCCGCTGGAGTGGCCAACCTTGCTCGCGGCAGGTTTTTACCGCGACCAACAGAGCCAGCGTGCTGTCCAGGCCGCCGGAGACGCCGATATTCAGCCGGCTGGTCGATGACAAGCGGCGCACACGCTTGGTCAGGCCTGCGCACTGGATGCCGAAGATCTCTTCACAGCGGGCCTGCAGTTCGCTGCCGGCCGCCGGCACGAACGGCGCGGCATTCACTTCGCGCAGCTCGCCTCTGCCGAGCCGCGTCAGTTCGATCGGCACATGCCGAAAGCGAATGCCGCTGGTCGAGCGCCGAGCCGACAACTGCCAAGAACCCATGACTTGCCGGTCGTGGGCCAGGCGTTCCAGATCGACGTCCGCCGTAGCGTGCGACTGGTCGAGCCACGTACAGCCATCGGCGCCGACGCGCTGCGACTGGGCCAGCAGCGAACCGGCTTCCGCGATCAGGCAATGCCCACTGAACACGACGTCGGTCGTTGATTCGGTCGGTCCAGAACTGGCGTAAGCGTACGCGGCCACGCAGCGACCGGCCTGGCTGCGCACCAGCAGCTCGCGCCACGCAGCCTTGCCGATCAATTCGTTGCTGGCCGAAAGATTCAGTAGCAGATTCGCCCCGGCGGCTGCCTGCAGACTGCTCGGCGGCACCGGCATCCACAGGTCTTCGCAGATTTCGACGCCGACTAGCAGATCTCCGGCCTCGACCAGGATGTCGACGCCGAACGGCACTTCACCCAGCTGGCCCAAGTCGACGCTCGGCGGTTCGCTGCCGTCGGCAGCCGTGAACCACCGCGCTTCATAGAACTCCTGATAGGTCGGCAAGTATTGTTTAGGCACCAGGGCGATCACGCGTCCCGAGGCGATGACTGCGGCCACGTTGTACAGCGCCGATCGGACGCGCAGCGGCAATCCGACCACGACCAATTGCTGCCGCTGCGCCGTCGCCGCGACGATGCTGGCCAGACCGTCGAGCGCCCCGCGCAGCAGCGCGTGCTGGCCGAAAAGATCGGCGCAGGTGTACCCGGTCAGCGAGAGTTCTCCAAAGACGACGACGTCGCTGTCGTGAAATTCTTCCAGGCGTTTGATTATCGCGTCCGCGTTGGCATGCGGTTCAGCAATGGCGATCGGGTGGCTGGCGGCGGTAACTCGACAATATCCAAAATTGTGCATGCTGCGGGTTCTCCAGAGTTTCCATCATGCTCCAAAGTTCTGGCCCTCACCATAGGAGGTGCCATTACAATGGATGCCCGATGCAAAGACGAGACCGCCCACGACCAGAGGAGTGCAGACTATGCCGCTGACCGTCGAGCCGAATGAAAGTTTCCAACTGCGTCGTCGCAACTTTTTGAAAACATCCGCCGCGCTGGCTGCCGGCGGAGCCTGCACAGCGCTGAGCCGTTCGCTGTCGGCTGCCCAGCCCGCGGTCGAGGCTCAGCTCACCGCTCACGTCGAACTGCCGCGGCTGCGCGTGCCGCTGTCGTTCATCATCGATGATTCGACCAGCCTGGTGAACATGGGCCGCTTCTGCATGCCACAGTTTGCAACCGCGTGGCCCGACCGCCAGGAGTACGACCGCCCCTGGCAGAGCTGGCCCGCGGAGATCCCCGACGATTTTCTGCGCCGCTTCGGACAGTGGTGCGCCGAACACGACGTCAAAGGCAAGTTCAGCATGGTCCCCTATCCAGCCTGCGTCGGTTGGCTGGATCGCGAACTGCCGGGCTGGTCGCGCCGAGCGCTGGCCGACAGCCTCGAACTGGTCCGGACCTTGATGGTTCCCAACTGGGACATCCATCCGGAGATGATCACGCATACGCGAGTCATCGATATCAAGACGGGCCGGCCGATGGCCGACATCAATCCGGGTACGATGGAGAATTCGTTTCCGCAACAAGACCTGAGCGTCGACCAACTGGCCAGCTATCTGGCCTACGCCCTGCGCATTCTGAAGAATTGCGATCTGCCGTGTGAAGGCATCACCACGCCGGGTGGATTCGGCAATCGCGTCAAGGACAAACTTCCGCTGGCGGTCTTCGAGGCCGTGCGGGATGTTTACGGCAGCGAACTGCCGCATTACTTCAAGTACGTTTCCGACGGCGACGAATCGACCGAACCGCGATTGGAAGGTGTGCGCGACGCCGACAGCGACCAACCGCGGGTAACGGTCAACGTGCCCGCCGGAACTGGCGATTGGTTCGGCGGCTGGGACGGCGACCGCAAGAGCGAAGGAGAGCGTTACTGCAATCGTGACGCCACCGGCGGACGCATGGTCGAACTGATCGAGCGCGGCCAGCCGGCGGTCATGCTGTGCCATTGGCCAGGTTTGTATGGCAATGGTTCGGAAGAAGGTTTGCAGCAGTTCCAACAGGTCGTCATGGCGCTCGAACAGCGCTATGCCGACCAAACGCGCTGGATGAAGATCAGCGAGATCGGCCGCTACTGGGCAGCCAAGGAATTGACCAAGATCCAGTCCAACGGCTCGGTGGTCCAGCTCAGCGCGCCGCTGGCCTGTCCCGACTTCACCCTGCGTCTGAAAGCCGCCGATGGGCCGCTGCCAAGCGCGGGCAAAGTGCTCTGCCGCGCCGGTGGCGAGCTGCGGATGCTCAGCGAAACCAGCTCGCGCAGCGGCTTGACGGCTGGCCACTACTGGCGCGACGCCAAGGACATCGTCGTCTGTTTCGACCTGACCCGGGGACAGAACACGCTGGCCCTCGGCTAGCGGTCAATCGTGGAGCATGTAGCCGCACTCGAGCTCCGAATAGAACATGGCCGAAGCGTTGATGTCGGCAGCGTGCAGCGCGTCGACATGCCGCCGCACCGGCGCCTGTTCTCCCAGCCACGGCAACACGACCAACCACACCAAGGCCAAGCCCAGCACCACCGCAATCGCGCTCAACCACCGCAGCGGAGCAGCCGAATCGCTGCGGCCCGAATCAACGGATTCCGCGGCGCCGCCGCTGTCTGAATGCCTGCCGGCTGGTCGACCGATGCTGCGCGTGGTCGTCATGTTATGCGAAGTCGTCATGCTGCGCGTGGCCATCATGGTGCGCTGTCCGGGCGAAGCAGCCAGCCGAACATCAGCGTCGCCATCAGCAAGCTGAGGATCAGGTTCAGCGCCTGGCCGCAAACGTACAGCGTCAATGGTTTACCGCTGCGCAGGTAGGGCATCAGTTCGCGGAAATTCGTCTCCAGGCCGATGCATACGAAGGCCAGGCAGAACAGCCACACGCGCAGTTGCTTGGTCACGCCATCGACCGCCGCCCCCAACCACAACTGGCCGTAGTACGACGAGGCGAACAACGTGCTGGCAATGATCGAGGCCGCCAAGAAACCGAGCACGAACTTCGGAAAGCGTTTCCAGACCTCGCCGAAACCGACCTTGATGTTCGAACCTTCCTGGCTCGGCTCGACCCAGCGCGTCCAGTAAACTGCCACGGCGATGGCCGTCACGCCGATGAGAATATTTTGAATCATCTTGACGGTGATGGCCGTCTGCAAACCGATCGCACCGAGCGCCTCGGAGTTAGCTGCCGCCGCAACCGCACCGGTCGAATCGATCGTGCCTCCCAGCCACGCGCCAGCCACCAGTGGATCCATGTGGACCGCTTCGATGATCATCGGCATGACCACCATCATGCCCACGGTGAAGATCAGCGACAGACCGACGGCCAACGACAACTCTTCCTTCTTGGCTTTGCAAGCCGCCGCAGTCGCGATCGCGGCCGAGACACCGCAAACCGACATATCGGCCGAGATGACCAGATTGAGCGAACGGCTTTCCATCTTCAGCACGCGCTGTCCAAAGATATACGTGCCGATCAGCACGACGGGCGTTACCAGCCACGAAGTAAAGACGCCGGCCAGGCCCAGTTCCAATAGCCTCGAGAACAGCACTTCCGCTCCCAGCAGCACCAGGCCGATTTTGATGTACATTTCGCTGCGCACGGCCGGCACCAACCACCCGGGCGTGCCCACGGTATTGGCCACCAGCAACCCGACCAGCAAAGCCCACAGAGCGAACTCGAGATTGGCGGCTTCGAGTACTTCCTGGGCGGCCAGCACGAAGGAGAGCACCGTCAGCAGGAACAGCACCACAAACGCGGGCACAAAACGGCCCAACTGCCGGGCCGTATGCCCCTGCAACGCCGCTCCCGCCAGGCCGACCAAGAGCGTCAGCAGAAATGCCCCGACCAGTCCCTGCCACTGAAACGGTCCCGGCTTGCTAGCCGGAGCTGGCTCAGCTTTCGATTCGGCTTTCGATTCCGTCTTTGATTCAGCGTTCGATTCGGCTTGGCCATCGGCGGCTGCGGGAGCCGTAGCGGGAGCGGCTTTCGGCTTGGCCCGCAGGGCTGCCAGCGGATCGCTGCTCCAGGTGCTGAACTTGCCGATCCAGCCCTTGAGTGGTGCCGACCATGGCGAGTCTTGTTTCTTGTTGGCCTTTTTCTGCTCGGCGGTCAGCGGGGCAGGGGCCGGGTCGCTCCAGGACAGATTCGCAGGCCGATTGGCCCAAGCGAGAACTAGCGCCAGGCCGAGCACGACCAATCCGAGCAGCGCGGCGGTCCAGTCTTCATGTAAACCGCGACGCGGCGGCCGATCGGTAATCGGAATATCCATTCAACAGACCTATCACAACGGAAGGGGATTAGCGGGGATGGCGGGGAGCCAGCGTCGGCAAGCTGGCCATATGCGATATAATAGTCGCCGTTGCAGCCGGCGCGGAGCCGAGACCGCCTGCTCGCGTAGCACCGTGATTCTTTGATTATCAGATCCCATTGAAAAACTGTCCGAGCCTGCGGAGCTGTGACCCATGTTAACGGAGATGTCGGACATGGATGCTGCCGATGAACCCGACGCGCTGCGGCGGCAGTACCACGAACTGGCCGAACTGGCCGGCTCGCTGGCCCACGAGATCAAGAACCCGCTGTCGGTCATTCACATGAATGCCGATCTGCTCAGCGAAGAACTCTCCGAAAGCGACTGGCCGGGACGTCGCCGGGCCAACGCCAAGATCGACATGATCCGGCAACAGTGCCAGCGGATGGAAAACCTGCTCCGCGACTTCCTGCGTTTCGCGCGGATGCGCGACCTGGAGATGACTCCCGGCAGCCTGAACGAGCAAGTTGAAACCGTCCTGCGGCTGTTCAAGCCACAAGCCGACAAATCGGGCGTCGAAGTGATTTCCTATCTCGATCCCGACCTACCGAGCATTCTGCTGCACAGCGATTCACTGCAAGCGGCCCTGATCAATCTGGTCAAAAATGCGCTCGAGGCTATGCCCGAAGGTGGGCAGTTCGTCGTCCGCACCCACACGACACCTCGCGGCGTCGCCCTGGACCTGATCGACACCGGGTTGGGCATGGACGACACGACCGCCATCCGCATGTTCGAACCCTTTTACTCGACGAAAAACGGCGGGTCGGGACTCGGGTTGCCAACGGCCCGCAAAATCATCGAAGCCCACGGTGGTCGCATCGCCGTGCAAAGCGAAGTCGGCCACGGCACCAAGTTCATGCTCGAATTCCCGACGCCTCCGCGTCTGGGCTGAGCGCACGCGACCGGGCTGGTCGCACACTGCAGTGCTAGCAACGGACAGCGCAAGCCACGGACCGGAATTTGGAGTTGGAGCACGCGGCGGAACGTGCCAAAATACTCGGCCTCACGAGGCGCCGCCGCTCATGGCGCACCTCGACCAGCGAAGGGGCAGCACTCGGCAAGGATGGCAAGGACCAGCGATGAAGCGCAACAAAGTCATGGATCGGCTGGCGTACGTAGGCCTGCGGCTGGTAATCGCGCTGATTCAATCGACCTCGCTCGAAAATTGCCAGCGCGTCGTGCGCGTGGCTGCTTTTGCACTGGCCCGCTGGCTGCCGCTGCGACGCACGACCATCGACGAGAATCTGCGGATGGTCATCCCTGGCGTCACCCAGCCGCAACTGCTGCGGCTGCGCGAAGCGATGTGGGAACACCTGCTGCTGATGATTTGCGAGATCGCCCACGCGCCCCGCAAGATCCACCGCACGAACTGGCGCGATCACTTTTACATCCCGCACAAGAACGAAATGTTTCGCGTGCTGATGGGCCAGCGGCCGACGATTCTGGTCACCGGGCACTTCGGCAACTTTGAACTGGCTGGCTTTGCGACAGGCCTATTCGGCATTCCATCGACGACGATTGCCCGGCCGCTGGACAATCCGTATGTGCACGATTACGTCACGCGTTTTCGATCGCTGGGCGGCCAGCACATGCTCGACAAGGAAGGGAGTGCCGTGCCGGTCCAAGAGATCTTGCAGGCCGGCGGAGCCTTAGCGCTGTTGGCCGATCAGCATGCCGGCCCGAAGGGATGCTGGACCGAATTCTTAGGCCAACCCGCTTCGTGCCACAAAGCCCTCGCGCTGTTCGTGCTCACCTCGGGCGCGGCGATGGTGGTTTCCTACAATCGCCGCCTGCAGCGACCGCTGCAGTTCGAACTGGGCACGACGGGCATCGCGCATCCCGACGCTCCGGGCGAACATCTGGCTTCGGTCAAGGCGCTGACCAGTTGGTACAACCGCTGTTTGGAGCGAGCCATCCGCCCGGCGCCACAGCAGTACTGGTGGGTCCATCGCCGCTGGCGTGAACCCCCGCCCAAGGTCCGCTCGGCCGCGTAGGCCAAGCGACGCGCGGCATGGTTGCTCAGCCGGCTCGCGGATCTTCGGGCCAGGCATGCTTCGGATAGCGACCGCGCAGTTGTTTGCGCACTTCGGCGTATGTGTTCTTCCAGAAACTGGCCAGGTCGTCGGTGATTTGTTGGCAGCGACCGCTCGGCGCTAACAAGTGCAGTTGCAATCGGACGCGACCCTGGGCGATTCGCGGCGTGTCAGCCAGCCCAAAAAATTCCTGGATGCGGGCTGCCAACACGGGGGCTTTGTCGGCTTCGTATGCCAGCAGCACGCTGCGCCCGCTGGGCAGTTGGAAAGACTCGGGCGCCTCGCGAGCCAGCAGTGACCGCTGGGCGTGGCTGAGCAACTGTTCGATCAAGGCGCGCCACGGCAGGTCGCGGACTTCGGCCAGGTCGCGCTGTCCCGAACACCACTCGGGCAAGTGTGCCTGCAACCCAGCCTCGCTCAAATCGGGCCACTGCGGATCGGCCAGGGCGTGCCCCAGCCAACGCGCTCGCCCTAAAAAGCTGGCCAGACCTTTGTCTTGGCTTGGGAAAACTTTGTGCCAGTTCTGCTGGGCCAACTTGGCCAGGAGCTGCGCGGTCTGGTCATCCAGGGGCGTGGCGATCGGTGTTTCATCCAGCATCAGATCGAACCAGTAGCAGCGGCGGCGGGTCACGATCTGACCGGTCGATGGATGCGCGAAGCGCTCGTCGACTTCGCTCAGGTGCTGGGGATCGAGCCATTGCCGGTCGACCGCGGACGCCTGACGCACGCTGGCTTCGGCACCGGCCGCATCGACATCGACGCACAAGAACAACTCGGCATCGCGGACGCTCGAGGCGGTGTCCAGTTTCACACCGCGACCTCCGACCATCAGGCCGCGCGGCTTGTGCGGTTCGCGGCGGCGCGCGAGTCGGTCGGGCATCGCCGAGAGCAGCGCTTGGGACAAACGCCGCTCGAGCGGTTGTTCTCGACCGCTGCGGCCAACATGCGTGGCCAGCAGTTGTCGCAGCTGCGCCGCGGCCCGCTCGACTTGCCGCGCCGCGCCGATGCGAATGATGCCTTGCGGAAACTCCGTGCGGCCAGATCGAAAAAATTCCCGCAGCGCCAACACGCGCTCGGTCACGTCGCAATCGGCCGAATGGGCCACGCGGGTCGGTGGTCCAGCGCCGCGGCTAGTGGGCGTCGCCCGGCGGTCGAATACGTCCCGTTCCGAGAGCATGGCCGCGGCCAGGCAGGCTGCGTCCGGAATGCCCAAAGCATGACCAGCCAACAGCAGTCGCGCCAGGCGAGGGTGCGTCGGGAAGGCGACCAGTTTGTGGCCGAGCGCCGTGGCTCGCTGGTCCTTTATGGCGTCCAAGCGTTCGAGCAACGTCACGGCCTGAGCAAGCGCCTCGTCGCGCGGAGGCGTCAGCCAAGGAAACTTCGCAACATCCGATTCGCCCCAGCACATCAACTGCAACACGGCGCCCGAGAGGTCGACTCTCAAGATCTCCGGATCGGTGTGCTTGGGACGACTGCGATGGGTCACCTCATCCCACAACCGCCAGCACACGCCCGTATCGGTCCGGCCGGCCCGGCCCGCACGCTGTTCGGCGGATGCTTGCGATATGGGTTCGAGCTTCAGCACGTTGAGGCCGACTGCCGGCTCGGTGCGTTGGACGCGCGCCCAGCCGCTGTCGACTACGATGCGCACACCATCGATCGTCAGCGAAGTCTCGGCCACGTTCGTCGCCAGGATGATTTTGCGCTGTGGCAAGGGGCCGAGCACTCGATCCTGTTCTTGCGGCGACAGATCGCCATACAGCGGCAACAGTTCCCAAGCCTGTTTCCTGGCTAAGGGTTCGAGATTCCGGGCCGTCTGTAAGATCTCGCCGACTCCGGGCAGAAAGACCAGCATGTCCCCCTCGTCGCGCTCGGCAGCGATCGGAATCTGCTGGCAGACCGCGTCGACGATCCGCTGTGGCGGGCCGGGCCGCGCGTGCCGGATCGACACCGGATACATCTTGCCCGGCACGCGGACGATCGGCGGCGATCCGAGATACTCGGCGATGTCCACCGTGTTGAGTGTAGCCGACATGACGATCAGATTCAGATCGGGCCGGATCGATTCCTGAACGCGGCGGATCATGCCCAGCAGAATATCGCCTTCGAGCGACCGCTCGTGAAATTCGTCCAGCAACACGGCGCCGACCGCCGATAGCACGCCGTCTTCCTGCAGTTCGCGCAGGAGTATGCCGGGCGTCACCGCAGCCAGGCGCGTGTCCTTCGTCATGCGTCGGTCGAAGCGAACCTGGTAACCGACTTCTTCGCCCAGTTGGACTCCCAATTCGCTGGCGATCCGCGCCGCGGCCGCGCGGGCAGCGATCCGGCGCGGTTCGACTAAAACGATGCGCCCCGCCCCCGGCGGCAAATTGCAAAACATGGCTGACTGCAGCAAGGCCGGCGCCACCCGCGTCGTCTTGCCCGCACCCGGCGGAGCCTCGACGATGACCGCCGAGTGCTGCTCGACGGCGCCGACGATTTCGTCCAGCGCGTCATCGATGGGTAAGTGCAATCGGCTACTGCGATTCATGCCCGCTGGCCACTTCTAGCGTCGCGATGCACCTGTTCCAGTAGAGAGGACATCTGGTCCAGCCAGCGATCGAAGGAATGTTCGCGCTCGACCCACTGCCGGCCCGCAGCAGCTCGCGCTTGCCAGCGCTCGGGATGTTGCCACCGATCGAGCACTGCGGCCGCAGCAGCCCGGCAATCGCCACTGGTCACCACTTGCCCGCGCTCTCCCTGGCTGCCGACAATCTCGCGCGCGGTTGGACCGTAGTCGGTCATCAACAGCGGCACGCCCAGAGCAAGCGATTCGAGCGCCGCGTTGGGAAAGCCTTCATATCGACTGGGCACAAAGGCCAACTGGCAGTGGGCGAGCAACGGATAGGGATTGGTCATAAAACCGTGAAAATGTACCGTTTCGGTTAAGTCGAGTTTTCGCACCAGTTCAACCAGCTCCGCCTCGAGCGGACCGGCTCCGACCAGATGCAGGTGAGTTCTGCATTTCGGGTCCAGTTGCCCAGGCCGGGCGGACAGTTCCGCGAGCGTCTCGATCGCCAACCGCTGTCCCTTTTCCGCGGTAAAGCGGCCGATGACCGCGATATGCAATGCGTCGCCGCTCGGCTGGGCCAGTTCCGCGAGTCCACTTGCTTGACTACTTGCCAGCGGCTCTTGTGACTGTCGTCGCACGCGGGCGATGTCGATCGGATTGGGCATCACGCGGAAGTGAGCTCGCGGTAGAGCATAAAAGGCCGACGCATCTTCGGCTACCTCCTGGCTGACGCAAATCGTGGCCGCCGCGGTGCGGTACGCGCGAGCCAACAACCGTCGTTTCAGCCAGACCCAGCGCCGCTCGGTCTGGAGCACATCGCGGCTGGGGGGACTGACGATCACGGAGACGCGCGGCGGGTTGTGAGGGCAGGCCGCGCCAGTTAACAGACTCGAATGAAACGTGCGATCGTACAGCACATCGATGCTGCGCGAGTGCACCAGCTGCCGCAGATGTGCGGCTTGCAAGCGCGAGATGCGGCCGGGCGGAAAGGTCCGCGGATTCGGATAGAAATCGCTGAACGCATGAACCGGCACGTCCGAGGGCAACTGGGATAGATAGACTCCGCGCCTGGCCAGCAGAAAAACCTCCGGAGCGAACCTGTCTCGATCGAGCTGGCTGACCAGTTGCCAGAGCTGGCGCTCGCTGCCACCTCCCTCGAGCGTACTGCCGCAGGCGAGCACGCGTAGCGGCCGGCCGGCAGCCCGCTCCGCGCTGCCGCCACTGCCTTGGCTAGCTAGCTGTCCAGCCAGAGGTCTCGTCATTCTCTCGAGTCGCCCAGAAGTGCGTTGCTAGCGAGCCAAACCGCAATTGACGCACAGTCGCCAGCCGGATTAGCATTCGCGGCGGATTCTGACCATGACGGACAACGAACTAGTCGAGCTGCGTACGGATGCAAGACAAATTTCCAATCTGGGTGCGAAAGCCGGAGCCCTGGCGAGGCTCGCCGCGGCCTGCGCCCTGCGGAAACGGGTTGCGCAGGGGCAGCTGGCTAACGGTCAGTTTACTCATCTTGTTCGCAGGCTGCGCGCATTGGTCGCGCGAACAACTCGAGCAAGAGCCGCTGGGCGACGCACCGGTCCGACAAGTGCTCAATCCTCCCAAACTGGCGCCCGATACGGTGGTCGTCGATGCGGTTTTAATTCGCTTTCCAGAAGAGCAAGCGGCCGCGTTGGCCGATGTATGGCGCGTGGTCGACGAGAGCGTCATCGATCTGTCAACGCGGCGGATGCTCCTGGCCAACGGCATCCAGTGCGGCGTCCTGGTCGGCGAGATGCCGCAAGTCATCCGCTCCCGTCTGAAGGAACTGGTCGCCGACGATCCGGGCAATTCGCTCGAACGTCTGGGACTGGCGGCCGAAGTGACCAGCGACACCCAGCGGCTGCATTGCCATGCCGGCCGTCGCAAGGATCTAGCGCTCCGCCCAGGCTTGAGCGAATCGCTGACCATTCTGCACACGCGCGATGGCGGGCTGCACGGCAATACGTATTTGCATCCGCGCGTGCTGATGGACCTGCGGGCAACGCCGCTGGGAGATGGCCGAGCCCGAGTGAAACTAGTTCCGGAAATCGAGCACGGCGAAACGCAAGAAGTGATCCTTAGCAGCCCCAATCAAGTCGCTCAGCGCACGGAAGTCCGCCGCCAACAGCAGCGTTGGGATTACCTGGCCATGGAAACGACTCTGGCGCAAGGCCAATTCTTCTTTTGCACGTTGACCGATCCGCCCCGAGGGCTCGGCCAGGCGCTGTTCAGCACGAGAACTTCCGAGCGCACGACCGAACGCGTGCTGTTGGTTCTGCGGGTCATGTCCAGCCAACTGGACGATCTGTTCGCGCCGGAGCAGGTCGAAGCCGCCCGCCTGGCCGCTCAGCACTGATCGTCGCCTTTTGCTTTGTCGCCTTTCGCGGAGATTGTCGCCTTTCGCTCTGCGAAAATAGCAAGAACCCGCCGCCATACTTGGCCTGATGAGAAACAATCACTTGTAGTTGGTGGTGTTGGCCGTAGGCGCAGGTGCGCGCTACTTTCGCAGAGCGAAAGGCGACTATCCTGGCGGGCGTTATAATGCCGAACCTTCCGATCGACCGCGGCGCGTGTTCGCAGGTGCGGATGGGCATCCATTTGAAGGAAGCTAAGACTGTGCGTTCGGGTTTGCTGGTGATCGACAAGCCAGCGGGAGTGTCGAGTCGCGATTGCGTCAACCATGTCCAGCGGGCGCTGCGCAATCGCAAGATCAAAGTAGGGCATGCCGGAACGCTCGACCCGATGGCAACCGGCGTGCTGCTGGTCGCCGTTGGCGAAGCGACGCGCTTGGTCGAATACCTGCACGACCTGGACAAGTCGTATGCGGCCGAGTTTGAATTCGGCAAGAGCAGCGACACGCTCGACCGCGAAGGGGAAATCACCCTCTGGCCGGACGCCCCGCAGCCGACGCCAGAGCAACTGGCCGCCGCCTGCCAGCGCTGGATCGGACCGGTCATGCAGCGACCGCCGCGCTATTCTGCCATCAAAATCAACGGCCAGCGGGCCTACGATCTGGCGCGGAGCGGTGCCGAGTTCGAACCGGAGGCCCGCTGCGTTCGCATCGATCGTCTGGCGGTCACGGCCTACGAGTATCCGCACTGGAGCTTCGAACTCGACTGCGGCAGCGGCACTTATGTGCGTTCACTCGGTCGCGACATTGCCCAGCAACTGGATAACGCCGCGATCATGACGGCGCTGGTCCGTACGGCCATCGGTCCTTTTACGTTGCACGACGCTCATCCACTGGCCCACTTCGAACATCCGGCGGCGGTAGAAGACTGCCTGCGTTCGCCGCTGGAGGGTCTGCCGCAGTGGCCGCGAGCGGTCGTCGACGCCCGCCAGGCTGCAGCGCTGCGGAACGGCCAAGCGATCGACTTGAGC
>JBQCJB010000419.1:0-5683 GCA_051953155.1 Aureliella sp.
CGGCGTGGCAGGAACGCTTGAACATCCGCGCGGGCGAAGGCCTTGGCCGAATCTATCGCGTCCGCCAGCAATCATTCCAGCCGCACGCGATCCCGCGCACCGATCAAGCCACTGATGCCGAGCTTGTCCGACTGCTTGCGCAAAACGACGGTGCAGTCCGCGATCTGGCCGCCCAGCAATTGCTTTGGCGAGCAACCGACCCCAAGGCGCCCCGCGGCTCGCCATGCCGGCTCGAGCCCTCAATTGTCGAGGCAATCCGCGACTGTTTGCGCACCAGTCCAGATGCTGCCGTTCGCGCTCAGGCCCTCGGTACATTGACTGCTGTCGGCGCTATGACCGAGCGCGATGTCGAACTGGCTTTCAACGATCGTGATGCCCGCGTACGGCGTTTTGCGGTCCGCCAATCCGAGCGACTACCGAACCGCCAGCACTTTGAAGGTAACGTCCTTGCAAAAGCCGCTGCCGACCAGCGCGATCCGGGCGTCTTGCTGCAATTGGCCCTGACGCTCGGCGGTTCCCAGCAACCCGAAGTCGGGCCGGCGATCGAAGCCATCGCGGCGGGCGCGACTTCGGACCTCTGGTTAGCCAAAGCTCTCGCGCTGGTCAGCGATCGGCAAGTCGCTTCGGCGCTCAGCGGCATGATCAAAGCCCTCGAACAGACGTCAGATACTGCGCAGGGCCCGTCGCCCGAGGTGCGAGCCGCCGTCGAATCGACGCTCAGTACTCTATGGGGACGCAGTTCGAAAGAAACGCGCAGGTCGATCCTTAGTCGTGTTTTTCCCGAGCAAGATTCGGCTCAATCTTCCCTGAGTGATCAACAGGTCATGCTGCTCACCGCCGCCGCTGCAATCGGCCTGGACAAACTCGCCGAAGACGCGGCGATCAAGCAGCGTCTGTCGGCAGCTATCGCCACCGCTCGACAGCGGCTGTTCGATGAACAAACCTCCGCCGACCAGCGGCGGCAATTGATACCGCTATTGGCATTGAGCGATTCGCCGACGCAGGCAGTGATGGCCGATGTCGTCCAATTGCTGGGCGCACAGGAAACGCCGCAGAATCAGCAGGCCGCCTTGGGCGTTGTGCGGCGACTCAAATCCGACGATGTCGCTGACGCGCTGCTTTCGAACTGGCCTCGCTATTTGCCCGACGTTCGCAGTTCGGTCTCTGGGTTGCTGCTCGAACGGCGGCCGTGGGGCGAGAAACTTGTCGCAGCGCTCGAGTCGGACAAGGTTAAAGTCGGCGACCTGGACGCGGCCTTGCTCGAGCGACTGCGCAGTTACGGTGATCGCAATCTTATGGCTCGAACCGCGCGCGTGCTTGGCCAGCCTCCGCGCAGCGATCGCCAAGCTCTCGTCAACGAGACGCTTGGCAAGCTCAGCCACTCGGGAGACGCCCAGCGCGGCGAAAGGCTCTTCGTGGAGCACTGTGCGGTTTGTCACCGCGCCACGCCGACCAAGCCGATCGTCGGCCCGCCACTGGAGAACCTCAGCAACTGGACGGAGCAACAATGGGTGGTCGCGATCCTTGATCCCAACCGGGCCATCGAGCCCAAGTACCATCAGTACGCCGTGGTGACCAAGGAGGGCCAAAGTCTAGCCGGGCTCGTGGAAGACCGCTCCTCCGATAGCCTCATCCTGGCTGCCGCCGACGGTCAGCGCCACGAGATCAAGCTCAGCGAGATCGAGCAATTGAAGGACCTCGGCATCTCGCTGATGCCCGAGGGGATCGAAACCAAGCTGCCCCCAGCCGCGCTGGCCGACTTGCTCGCCTACGTGAAAACGCTCGCTGTCCAGCGCTAGCACCCGCCCCACAGCCCTCGCCCCACTTGATCCCTTCGAGCGAGAATTCGCTCACTGCTCTGTCTCCCCCTCGCCCCGCTTCAACGGTTCGGGCAAGATCGCGTTCTTTGCTCAGTCTCCCCCTCGCCCCGCTTCAACGGTTCGGGCGAGAACTCGCTCAATACTCTGTCTCCCCCTCGCCCCGCTTCGGGGAGAGGGGGCCGGGGGGTGAGGGGCAAGCAGCAAAGTAACGCGTCGCCAGATCCACAACGCAAAGGCCGGACAGGCCGGACAGCCTACTCGGCCACCCTATCTGGCAATTGGCTATTCGCAAACAAGGAGTCGTACGGCGGGCAGTACATCATCGCCAGTACCGCTCCCCACAGCAACGTAGCCAACTCTGACACGAATTGCGCAAGCGACGCTTCGACGACTGGTCCGAAAAATAACTCTGCAAACAACCCTACACTTGTCAGGGCGATCGCGATGGGACGCGAGGAGCGTTTGAACTGGTACATCTGTAAGACATTGAAAACAGACAGCGCTAAAAACACCACCGCAAAAACAGACGCGATGCCGTCAGCCGCTGTCAGACCTGCTGATACCTGCCCGTCCAAGTACGCGACCAAGGGCTCTGGCAGGAAACTTTCGGAGAATAGATGAACCGGGATTCCAGCAATCGCAACCGCGATCGCCGCGGTGAGCATCCTCCGAAACCGCTTTCTAGCGGACACAATGTCGAACGAACACTCGGACAGCGAAGCTGCTGGGGAAACCGTAGCTTTATAGGGATTGTACATTTCCGGCCCTTCTCTCCTCAGCGGTTGCCAACATTCTCCTGCGCGAGCAGTTCGAGAACGGCGGACCGTAACTCTGGCCCCGCGAGATCCCTGTAGCGAAGGACGCCGGTTGAATCGAGCACGAACGTCGTCGGCCATTGCCGCACGTTCCACCGGTTCACAATGGTCGGCTCAGCGTTGGGGTTATCCCACCACGAATCGAACCGAATTCCATGCTTGGTGACAGCTGCTTGGGCATCCTCGATAGATCGATCGCCATTGACGCCGAGCAATGCAAAGGGCGAATCGGCCAGCTCCTCAGCCAGGCGGTTCTCTTCCGGGACCCGATCCAGGCAAGCCGCGCACCACGATGCCCAAAACGTCAGCACCACGACCTTGCCTCGGTAGGCCGATAATTTTAGCTCCTTGCCGTCAAGGCTCTCTCCTACGGTCTCCGGAGCAGCGCTACCGATCTCCGAAAACGTTTGCTGCAACGACTTCAAGCGTTCGCTGGCGGCCGCTCCCAGCGTCGAGTTGCCGTACGGTATGTCAGAACACTCTATGCAGACTCTCTCTAACAGTGCGATGGCTTGGCTGCGGTCGACTTCCCGATCGGTCGCAGTCAGGAAGGCGACCACATCCTGTCCCATGTTCCGCTCACGCTCCGCTGACAGTTCGGGCGTCGCGTCCATCGTCGCTTTGAATTCGGATCGTAACAGCAGCAACTCGGCCAGATGATAGGCGGCCGGACCACGTACCGCTGCTGACGTAGTGGACGACGTCACCGCGCGGAGAAACTGTTCGTAGAGCGGACTGAATCCAACCAGGTTCTGGCACACGCCTCCCAATTCTTCTGCATCTGCGTGGTACTTTAGCAGCAACTTCGTTGCCTGCTTGTGCGGCCGGCTGTCTGGGTCGCTCCGCGTCACAACCCAGATCGCTGCGCGTTTGCCAACTGCTGACGCGGGTTCTCGTTCGGCGATTCCCAACATTTCATCGATAGCCCCCAGCCAGTAGGCGCCAAACGCTGCTTTAATCTGCTGGCGTTCATTATCGGATTCCGCTGCTGCGATTGCCCGCAGCAATTCCTGCCGCCGCGCTTCGTTGGCGTCCTCCAACGCCTGGACTCGTTGCAGTGAAGGCTCAGCGTTGAGCGATGTCTCCTGCTTTTCCGATTGGCAGCCGCTACAAAAGATTGCGCCGACCAACCATCCGAGAATATGGAATTTACCAGTCATCGAATCTCCGCTCCTAAGGCGGTGCAGGGCAGGGGGGAATCGGTCGCAATGATCATGAGCTGCATTTTAGCAGTTCGACCAATCGAGCCTCGGCTGCGGAAATCATCTTAGCCGTCAATCGGAAACCGCTCTTGGGTGACCCCGATTCGGTCCACGCAAATCCGCGCCAAAGCGCGAGGACCGCTGGGCCGTTGGCGATTCCCTGCTCACGCTGCAAAAGGTCCAGTGCATAGGCTACCAGGCTTGCATCCTCGAATTGGGAACGGACGTCGAGCAGTCTCTGGAGTTGCTCTTCGGCGACGCCGAGTCGGTGGTGAGCTGCCAGGTTTTTTAGCGCTTGGATCCGCATTTTCTGGGCGCTGCGTTTGTCGGCGGTCGTCAGCTTCTTCGGCTTCAGCACCGGAGCATCGATCAGCCAGCTGCACATCGGGCAAAAGCAATGAGCGTCGGGCGAATAGCGGCGTTTACCCGGATTGCTGATCAGGTCAAAAGAGTTCGTCACATAAGTCGAAAAGAAGGCCGAGAATGTGGCCAGCTGTTCGCGCTCAGGTCGAGCGTTTTCCGGGATGTTCAAATAGTGCCGCGAAATCCAGGCCTCAGCGGCCTCTGGCAGCGTCGAGTAATCGTGGGCGGTTTCAAAACTCACGAACTTCTTCGTAACCGCTTCCGCCATCCAACCCAGCAACCGATAGCTGCGATGCTGCATTTCCACAAGGCGTTGCATGTCCGCTGGATCAAGCATTCCGTTCGAAGTGCTCTCCGACATAATCTTCTTAAACCTGAGTTCCTGGAGCTTCCGTTTCGCGCTGGTCGGCACCGCCAAGACGGGACCTGCCTTCGGCCAGCGCCGCGTCGGCGAACCGCTTCTGCATCTTGTCCATCTCGGGATAGTGCTGGTCGCAAATTTCCTGGAGTAAATCGATTGCCTCCACGGTGCCAATCGCTGCAAGCGCCTTAAGTGAGGCCGACATCGGCACCCAGTTGTCCAGCCCCTTAAATTTCCGGATCAGCGGAATCAACTGGGGATTGGATTCGTCGATTGCGACCAGCGCGGACAAACACTCTGGGTAGCTTTGAGGCATTCCGTTTGCGTCAACGCGCGCGGCGGCCGTCAGCAGATCGTCTGTGGCCGAAATACCTTTCTCCTTCAATTTGCCGATCGCCGTCGCTGCGGACTTAACGAGTGCGTGCGCATCCTGAAGCACAGCTTGGCGAAGGATCGGCAAGGCCTCGATCGGCGGCTTCCGTTTGCTGAACCGCTCGAAGTAAAGACTTCGAAAGCGATTGTCATTGCCCCTCATGCATGCGATCAGGTCCCGCAATTCCACGCGATCGGGAATCGTCTTCTGGCAAGTTCGGCACAAACCTCCAGTATCCGCGTCAACGGCGGAAGGAATGCTGGCCCCACAGCGATAACAGGTCAACTCGGCTTCCACAGGCTTAACCCTTTCCAAGTGCCCTAAAACGCAAATTAATTGTGCCAACGTGCACAGTGGCGATGCATGCCGCTGGGGCGGACTTGATCAAGTCTGCAGCTCCGGATTATACGCCACCTCCCACAGGTGACCGTCGGGATCTTGAAAGTAACCGGCGTAGCCACCCCAGAAGGCGATCTGTGCCGGTTTGACGAGCTTCGCGCCAGCTCGCAGGGCCTGCTCCATGATCGCATCGACTTCGGACGTCGAACTCAGATTATGAGCCAGCGAAAAGTTTGTCGGGCTCGCAGCTCCAACCGGCAAACCCGTATCCGCCGCCAAGCTGGTTCGCGGCCACAGGGCAAGCTTCAGGCCGGGCTGGAGCTGAAAGAAGGCGACAGCTCCAATTTCGAACTCAGTTCCCATGATTCCCTTAGTGGGTAGCCCAAGACCATCGCGATAAAAAGTCAAGG
>JBQCJB010000420.1:0-4597 GCA_051953155.1 Aureliella sp.
CTCGTGCTGATTCCTTCGGGCCAGCCCGATCCGCTGGCCAGCGACCCGAGATCCGTGCGGGTATCTTCCTTGCGCCAGCCCGCGCGGGGCATCGAGATCGCGAGCGCGGCCCAATCGGATAACCCTCAGCCAGCCGCGCTACCGGGCCAGCAGCCGGAGCAGCCGCTGCCCAGCGAGCGCATGCCCAGCAAGCAGATACCCAGCGCCGATGCGCAGCAACAACTACGACTCGAGACCGAAGCGCTGGCGCAGCTCGATTCGCCCGTGTTCGAAGAACGCATGGCCGGCTATGCCACGCTGGCGGCCGTCGGAACCGAGCGCTCGTTCGATCGACTCGAGCGAGCTTTCTTCGAACGTTCGGGACTCGAACAAGACGCTGCCAAGCGAGCTTTAGACGCCGTCTGGAAACAATTTCGCAGCACTCGATCCGAGCCGTCGGCCGCGCCGCGGCTCTTTCAATCTCCTCAGGAGAACTGACATGCGCCTGCACTCTGGGATCGGACTGGATTGTCGACTGGCCGCCTGGTGGTGGCTGGCATCGGGATTTCTGCTTTTGACGTCCGCCGGCGGCGCTCAGGCGCAGGAGCTGAAATACCAATTTCAGCCGAAGCAGAAGTTTTCCTACAACATGACGATCACCGTGGATGAAGACGAACGCGTCACCACGTTCAAAGGCACCGTGCATTACACGGTCGATTCGGCCAATGCCGAGCAGTCGCGGCTGACCTACCGCGGGGGATTATCGGAAACCAGTCAAGCCAAGCCCCGAGAGCGGCCCGCGGGCGGCGCTTTGGGAGCTCCGTTCGGCCCGCGCGGTTTCCCGCACGTTCCCCATTTCGGACTCTCGAGCAGCCCCTTCGCACGTCCCTCGTTTGCGGGCAAGATCCAGATGACCAATCACATCACGATCACGCCGATCGGGCAGGTGCTGGCGCTGGAAGGCGATTCGCAATTGCCCTTCCTGCTGGGCAACGTCTCGCTGCTGCCTTTCGAAAGTTTGCCTAAGGCGAACGAACGCGAGTGGATTCTCGACTCGGGTGTATCGATCTCCGAGGAGCAGGGCAGCGGCAGGCCCTTTGGTCCCTTTGGCCCGCAGTTCGACTCGGGCAACAAGAGCATCCAAGCGGCCGCCGAGGTGACGCGGTATTCGATCCAGAGCGAAAAGGGGGACCTGGTCACGATCAAAAAGTCGTATCAGCTGACCGCTCCGCCAGCCGGCAATGGCGAAGCGTTTGATATGAGCGGGGCCGGCACGTGGGTCTTCAACAAAAAGGACCGCGTACCCGAATCGCTGGACATGAATTTCAAACTGATCGTCAAGGAAGGCAACTCGTCGACGACGCTACCGATAACCGTAAAATTCACTCGGCTCTCCGCGGCTGAAATGGCCAAGATCGAAGCCGACGCCCAAAAGGCTCGCGAGGAACACGAACGCAAACTCGCTGAAGAAAAGGTGAAGTCGGAAACGCCCCTCACGGCAGCGGAGAAACAGCGAGCGCTCGCGGCATTGTCCGGCCAGGACGAGGCCGAGCTCAAAAAAGTGCTTGGCGAACTTCAGGCCAAATCGCTCGCCGAGCCCGACCCGGAAGTTGCGTCCGCGATCGAACGCTTTATCAAACATCCCGATCCGATCATTCGGGAAGCATCGCGCAAAGCTTTGGTCAAATGGTCGCCTGCCTTCAAACGCAAATACGACCTCGACAAAGCCTACGAAGGCCCCTCGCCGGTCGCGTCGACGGATTTGAGCGTCGAATCGAGCACGCCTCTGTTCGTCGGCCAGATCGTTCAGGTGCAAGAAAACGGCTCCTTCTGGTTTCCCGGTCGCATTAAATCGCTGCTCCCGAGTGGCAAAGTCGAAGTGGAGTTCTTAAGTTGGGGCAAGCCCAGCCGCAGCGCCGTGCTGGCTCGCCGCAACCTTCAGCTCGCCCCCGCCGAAGTCGACCAGCCAGCCAAGCCCTCGGGCCCGGTGGTCGCGGGCGATGCGATGCACACCTGGTCGGACTCCACGGGACGATTTCAAGTGACTGCAGAGTTCGTGACCTTGGAAAATGATAAAGTGAGGCTCCGGCGGCACGACGGCCGTACGATCGATGTGCCGGTGGAGAAACTCAGCCCCGCTGACCAAACGCGCGTGCGCCAATTGGCTGAGCGACAGTCGATTGCGAGCGAGAACCCATTCGAACCGCAGTAGCGCCGATGCGTTGTTCGCCGCGGCAGCTGCCCAACCTCACCAGAAGAAAGACCGACAATGGTCGCGAACCTTTGGCTGATCGCCGCCGCGCGGCGGATGCAGCTTTCGAGCTGGATCGTGGTGCTGGCCCTGTCGAGCGTAGTTGCCGAACTGCGGGCGGAAAACTGGCCTGGCTGGCGCGGCCCGCGTGGCGACGGGCATTCGACCGAACGCGACCTTCCGACTACTTGGAGCGAAAACGAGAACATCGCCTGGAAGGTGCCGCTGGCCGGTGAAGGACATGCCTCGCCGGTTGTGTGGAACGATCACGTCTTCACCGTCAGTTGCCTGCTCGACACTGGTGAGCGCCGGCTGACGGCTCGAGACCGAAAGACGGGCGAAACGCTCTGGCAGCAGGCAGTCATCCACTCGCCGCTAGAAACGAAACACAGCTTGAACAGCTATGCGTCGAGCACTCCGGCGACCGATGGCGAACTGGTCTATGTGACCTTCCTCGAATCCGCCAACGAAAAGGTCCAAGCCACCAACGTATCGGAGCCGCGCGACGTGACGCTCGGCCAGATGGTTGTCGCCGCCTACGATTTTTCCGGCCAACAGCGGTGGATCGCTCGACCGGGACAATTCGTCAGCGTGCATGGCTACTGCACTTGTCCGGTTCTGTTCGAAAACCTGGTCATTCTCAACGGTGACCACGACGGCGACTCGTATCTCGTGGCGCTCGACAAACGGACGGGCGACCAGATTTGGAAAATTCCGCGAGCTCATAAAACTCGCAGTTACGTGACGCCGATCATTCGCCAGTTCGCAGGTCGAACGCAGCTGATCCTCTCAGGCAGTAAGACGGTGACCAGTTACGATCCTCGGACCGGCCGGCAATTTTGGTCGATGAACGGGCCGACCGAACAATTTGTAGCCTCGATGGTCGACGACGGCCAACGCGTGTTCTTGACCGCAGGTTTTCCCGACCGCCACATTCTCGCGATTGACCCCACTGGCAACGGCGACGTCACTGATTCACACATCCTGTGGCGATCCAAGCGGAACTGCGCTTATGTGCCTTCGCCCATCGTGGTCGACAATTTCTTCTTAGTCACCAGCGACGACGGCATCGCCAGTTGCTATGACACGACCAGCGGAGAACGGCTGTGGTTTACCCGCCTGGGCAAGCATTACAGCACTTCGCCGATTGCCGCCGGCGGACTGGTTTATTTCACGGCCGATGACGGCCAAACGAAAATCATTCGGCCTGGACGAGAATTGAACATCGTGGCTGAAAACAAACTCGGCGAGGCATGTTATGCATCGCCGGCAGCCAGCCAGGGCCATATCTTTTTGCGCACGACCAAGCATCTGGTTTGCATCGGCAAGTAGTCGGCTTGTGTGCGCGCGTTTCGCCGGCCTGCCATCCAAGCCGGGGCGCTGGGCTCCATAAAAAAACGTGGCCGCGAAAACTTCGCGGCCACGTCTGAAAATTTTCGTCACTCGCGCTCTCGAGAGACGGGCTCTGGTAAAACGGGCCGTGGGGGATGGGACCCTGGCCGATTTTTCAATTCACCCTCTCGTCGGGCATTGGGGCGAGTCTAGTAGCCGTTGCCGATGGCCGCACCGATCGCGGCGCCGACGTTGGCACCTTGGACCCCGCCCACGGCATTGCCGATAGCACCGCCGACGTTCGCGCCGACATTAGCACCGGCCGAGTAGTTGCCATAGCCACTGCTGTAGACGTTGCCATACCCAGGCGTCACGTAGCCGTTGCCGTACGTGTTGCCGTAATAGCCGTTGTTGTAGTATCCGTTGCCGTAATACCCGTTATTGTAGTACCCGTTGTTGCTGTAGTAGCCGTTATAGTACGTGCCGTTGGTATACGACGGGTAACTGTAGCTCGGATAGCTGTAGGTCGACGTGTAACCAGGCGAGTAGACCGTGCTGGTGCCGGGGTAATAATAGGTCGACGTGCCGTAGTAGCTCGTCGCGGGCACAGAGTACCCGTAATTGGTGTAGTTGCGCCAGCGATTTCGCCAGCCGGCAGACGCATCGTCGCTAACGACAAACACCGTCGTCGCGCAGGCGAGCGCGAGAGCCAAACCTGTCAGGGTTTTACGAAACATGGTCCTATCTCCAATTTGAGTGTTTTTCGAGGTACGTCGACTACGCAAACTTCTGCGGACGCACGCGATTTCTACGGAATGGTTAAATTGCAATGTCTGTGCCAATTAGGGGCACGACGCGAAAAGCGCAGTTCTTCTAGTTTTTTTGCTTGTCTTCAATCCAGGTCTCTGGAATCCACGTCACTGGGAGCTGAGTCGATCGAGTCCATGGAACAACACTTCCAGCAACTGCGGGTGTGGCTGGATATGGAAACGGAAGCCGAACGGGCTCGTTTGGCCGAGCGCCGCTTGTCGCGCT
>JBQCJB010000421.1:0-3864 GCA_051953155.1 Aureliella sp.
CGGGGCTATCGGCGCCGTCGGGCGCCAACTCGTTCAACTCGGCTTCGTGGCATGATCTGTCGGCCAGTGACTATGTTTCCTTTGGCTTTTCCGTGGCGCCGGGTTATCAAGCGGAACTGTCCAGTTTGAGCTTTACCTCGCGATCGTCGGCGTCAGGGCCAGGCGCGTTGGCCGTCCGCTCGAGCATCGATGGCTTCGCCAGCAATCTGCTCAGCTGGAATCAAACTGGCAGCGGAGAGACGGCCGTGCTGGTCGATTTGAGCGGGCTGGGACAAGTCAGCGGGCTGGCGGAGTTCCGCGTGGTTTCCTTGTCGAACGTGTCGGCGGGCGGAGGCAGCGTTGGTTCCTCGGGCACTTGGCGCATCGGCACGATGACCGATGTCGGGACGAGCAACCTGCTGACGGTCGACGGGCAAGTGCTGGCGATTTCCGCCGTGCCCGAGCCGGCCTCGTGGGCGTTGGCAACGCTCGGGATGTTGGGCGCCGCCGCAGCCGGCGCGCGTCGCCGCGTCGGCACCCGCGCTAGGCGCCTGGCTGGGAAAGGTTGACCGGCTGGACGTTCTCATTGGCGCGGTCCTCGGCTGGGCCGGCACCTTCGGCCAGATTGCGCGCCGTATTGACCAGACCGATATGCGAGAAGGCTTGCGGAAAGTTACCTAACATGCGACCTGCCTGCGGCATGTATTCTTCGGCCAACAAGCCCACATCGTTGCGCAAGCCCAGGAGCATCGTGAACAAGTCGCGCGCCTCGGCATGCCGACCGGCCAGCGAATAATTGTCGGCCAACCAGAACGAACACAGCAGAAACGCGCCTTCACCCGCCGGCAGACCGTCGACGTTGGTCTCGGTCGCGTAACGCTCGACGAAGCCGTCGTGCACCAGGCGCTCTTCAATCAACCGCACGGTGCCCTGCATCCGCGGATCGTGGGCGTCGAGGAAACCTACCAGCGGCAACATCAGCAGGCTGGCATCGGGCTCGCTCGCACCGTAGTACTGAACGAAGGCCCCAAGCTGCTGGTTGTAGCCTTCGGCACACACCTGCGCGTGGATCTCGTCCCGCAAACGCCGCCACTTGTCGACGTCCCCTTGCAGTCCAAAATGCTCGACCTCGCGAACCGCCCGATCGGCGGCGACCCAGGCCATCACCTTGGAATGCGTAAAGTGCCGGCTCTTGCCGCGGATCTCCCAAATGCCTTCGTCGGTTTCTCGCCACGCGAACTCGAGAAAGTCCATCACGGCGCACTGCACTCGCCAGGCTTCGGAACTGGCGGGCAAGCCTTGCCGCCGCGCCAAGTGCAAGGCCTCCATGATCTCGCCCGGCACGTCCAATTGCCGCTGGCTGTACGCCGCGTTGCCGATGCGCACGGGCTGCGAACCGGCATAGCCAGGCAACCATGGCAAATGCAGCTCCGTCAAACGCCGCTCGCCCGAGATGCCATACATGATCTGCAACTGGCTGGGCATGCCGGCCGCGGCGTTGACCAACCACTGTCGCCAGGCCCGCGCTTCCTCGATGTACCCCCCGACCAAGAATGCGTACAACGTGAACGTCGCGTCGCGCAGCCAGCAGTAGCGGTAATCCCAGTTGCGCGATCCGCCCAGGTGCTCTGGCAGCGACGTCGTCGGCGCCGCCACGATGCCACCGGTCGGCCGATACGTTAGTGCTTTCAGAACCAGCAGCGACGCCAGCACGTCCTTCTGCCACGGACCGCGGTACTGGCTTTGCCCGGACCAGTCGAGCCACCAACGCTGGGCATCTTCGAGCGTTTGCTGGGCATTCAACTCGGGCGGATCGGGATGGTGCGTCTGCGACCAGGTCAGTTCAAAGGCGACTTGTTGTCCGGCACCGATCAGGAATTCGGAAACCGCCGCATCGCCTTGCAATTCCCAGCGCGCGTCCGCCCGGCAGAACACGCTGTCCGGCCCAGCCGTCATCCGCACGCCGCGATGGATGGGCTGCGCCCACGGGACGATCGAGCCGTAATCGAAACGCACGACCAGATCGCTGCGCATCCGCACCTGTCCGTCGATCCCCTGGACGACGCGATACACCTCAGCCGACTCAGTCTGAGGCGCCATGAAGTCGATAATTCTCACTGCCCCGCTGTCGGTTCGAACGTCGCTCTCCAGGATCATCGTCCCCGGTCGGTAGCGCCGCTGGACGGATCGCACTTCGCCCACGGGAGCGATTCGCCAGTGGCCGTGCTCTTGGGTGCCGAGCAGCGATGCGAACATGGCCGGTGAATCGAAACGGGGCAAGCACAACCAATCGAGCGATCCGTCCTTCGCGACCAGACCTGCTCCGCGGCAGTTGCCGATCAATGCGTAGTCTTCAATCAAGGATGCCAATTTCGTTCTCGTCGATGGAGGAAAGGATCGCCAATGATTCGGCAGGTAATGTCAGGTGACCTTGCAGGGACTTCGGCATCGGTTGGCTCGATAACAAAACGTGCCAAGGCCGGTCGTCGTCCAGCGGCACCTGCCGTTCTTGGTCCGCAAAGTTGGCGGCGATCAACACTCTGCCGCGGCACACCAGCAGCCATCGCTGCTGCTCGCAGGCTCTGGCGGCCACGCAGTCTAGCCGCCCGTCGGCCAGATCGGGCAACTTCCTCCGCAGCGCGATTAACCGCTGGTACCAGTCGAACATGTCGGCATGCGGCTGTTCTGCCAAAGCCTGCCAATCGAGTTTCGCCAGCTGGAATGTCTCGGCGGCGGTGGGATCGAACAGTTCCTCGGGCGTCCATCCGAAAGCAGCGAACTCTTCGCGCCGCCCCTCGGCGACCGCTTGGGCCAGTGCGGGTTCGTCGCTCCAGTCGGCAAAGTAGAGAAACGGCGCGTTCGATGCCCACTCCTCGCCTTGAAACAGCTGAGGCACATAAGGTCCGGCCAGCACTAATCCCGCTGCGATCTTGGCGCGGTTGAGATTGACCAGTTGGTTCAGACGCTCGCCCCGCGCCCGGTTGCCGATCTGATCGTGGTTCTGCGTATAGGTGACGAAGCGATGGGCCGACAGATCGTGCGCCGCGCGGCCGTGGCGGCGCTGACGAAACGGAGAGTGCTCCCCTGCGTAAACGAACGGCTGTTCGAAGGCCTTGGCCAGCGTTTCCATCGTGCCGAAGTCGCTGTAGTAACCATCGCGTTCTCCGGTCAGCGCCGTGTGCAGCGCATGATGAAAATCGTCGCACCACTGGCCTTGCAAGCCGAAGCCGCCGGCTTCGGCCGCGCGAACCAGCCGCGGGTCATTCAGATCGCTTTCGGCAATGAGTGCCAAATGGCGGCCCGTGTGCGCCTCGAGCTGCTCGACTTCGCAGGCCAGCTCCTCGAGAAACGGTCGGGCCGTCGTGTCAACGATCGCATGCACCGCATCCAATCGCAAAGCGTCGATGTGATAATCGCGGAGCCACATCAGGGCGTTGTCGCAGAAGAACCGCCGCACCTGATCGCTGTGCGGGCCGTCGAAGTTGATGGCAGCGCCCCAAGGCGTTCGATGCTTGTCACTGAAGTACGGCCCAAACTCAGCCAGATAGTTTCCGGAGGGGCCGAGATGGTTGTAGACCACGTCCAGGATGACCGCCAAGCCATGGCGGTGGCAGGCATCGACCAGGTGCTTCAATCCGTCCGGCCCCCCGTAGGCCGTCCGCGGCGCGAACAAGCACACTCCGTCGTACCCCCAGCCGAATTTGCCAGGGAATTCAGCCACCGGCATCAACTCGACATGCGTCACGCCCAGTCGCACCAAATGATCCAGTTGCGAGATGGCGCCTTCAAAAGTTCCTTCGGCGGTGAACGTCCCGACATGCAGCTCGTAAATCACAGCCGACGAGAGTGGTCGCGGCTGGTATCCACCGTCGTGCCAACGAAACT
>JBQCJB010000422.1:0-2375 GCA_051953155.1 Aureliella sp.
CAAATATCGCGTGTTTTAACATTCCCCGCCGGCCCCCCCCCCCCCCGGGGGGGGGGTGGGGGGGGGGGGGGGTGCGGCCCAAGCAGCACCAAGCAGCTTAAAAACTCAGCGCACCCGCATCACACTTTGGGCTTGATAAACAAAACTTCGGCCCTCTCGATCCAGCCTTTGCGAAGATCGACGCGGAACCAGCCGTCGCTATTTTTGGGCTGGAAGCGGACCGGGGAGCGCGGACCGTATTCGGCCAGGTCGTGCTCGGCCCAGGTCTTGCCCAGGTCAGGCGAGACGGCGATGCCGGTCGCGAAGGTCGAGGCCGGTGCGCAGTGACCGGCCAGGATGAAGCCGTCCTGGATGATCATGTTGGCCATCTCGAATTCGGCATTGAAGAGCATGCTGTGTTTCTGTGGATCGGTGAACTCTTCGGGCCGGCAACGGAAGATGCCTCGGTCGTGTTTCTTGCCGGGTTCCTTGGGTCCGTTGGCGTCGGCGGCCCAGTACAGCCAGCCATCGACAAAGTTGATTCCGCCCGACTTGTAGCGCGAGTTGGAGTTTACCGAGACGATCACGCGCCAGTTCCATTGATCGCTCTTGGCGTCATACGTTCCGCGCAGCCAGTGGCATTCGTTGCCGTGCCCGCGATCGATGTCTCCGGTACAAGCGTAGAAGGCGCGCTCGGCGGGATTGTAGACCACGGCGTGGATGTGCCGGCAAATCACCGAGTTGTTGGGGTCGCCCAGGAAGTGCTCGGGCTGCGTGCCCTTCTCTTGAAACTTTGGGTTGCGGCCGAACGAGTACGCGATCTTGACCGTCTCGCCGCCGTCGGTCGAGTAATAGATGTTTACCGGTACGGGTCCCCCGAGCACGTTGCAGTAATTGCCCCAGACGAGCATCTCCGCGCCGTCGATGTCCCAAGTGTGGATGCCATCGAGCGGATGATAGTACCAGCCGGGCTGGTTGGGGTCCTGAGCCTGGTGAGGTAGGTAATCGTGGCCCGACTGATCTTTGACGATAATCTCGCGGTGCGTCCGAAGATTGTCGGTGCTGAGAAACAGCCGCTCGCGAGTAGCGAAGAGAACGTTGCCATTTTTCAATAGGCAACTGAAGGTGATGTTGTCGGCTTCCGGAAAGGCTGCCGAGTGCGCCCAGGACTGAGCATTGTCCTCAGACAGAAAGATCTTCCCGTTTCCGAATCCGAATGCTTTGTTGTCGCGCTGCGAGTCGATATAGGGGCCTTCCGGCGCGAGGCGGCACCAGAAATGTTCCGTCTCGCGAATCGGAGTCGAAGCCCACAGCTTCGACGATCCGGGGCCGGCCAGGCCAACAGCCGTGGCAGCAACCGCAGTCTCGAGGAAACGGCGGCGGTGAACGTTCTGGTCGATGTTCGGCTCACGAGTCACGATATTTTTCCTCCGCTAAGGTTTTATCAACAACATAACTGCCCAGATGATGAGGAGGGACAGCGCTGCCACGTTGATGAGCATGGCGGCCCAAAATCGCATCTGGCTGCGTTGGCTCAGCGGAGCTCGGTAGCTGAGCGTCCGCAGGAGTATGACAGTTGAAATGAGCTGCGTCACGAACGGGACGAGGATCAGTCCAATGACGCTCAGCTTCCAGGCGTTGTTGATCGCCTCTTCGGCCGCGCGAGCCGAGGTGGCTTCGACCGGAGGACGCAGCGCCGTAGAGTGTTGGCTGGGTGTGGCGTACGGATTGGGATTGTCGACGACAGGCGTATAGGGAATTGAGATTGAATCATGGCTTGCGACCGGCAGCTGCTCGGCTTGCGCGGGCGGCTCGGCCTCGACTTCGCTGCGAGGCCGCCCGCATTTCCAGCAGATGTCGAAGCCCGCGTCGTTCGTTTCCGCGCATGCACCGCAGTACCAATCGGAACCACGCGGTTGCTGGGCCTCTTCAAGCACCTGTTCGGCTCGCTCGAGATCGCGCTCGGGCACGCGGATGCGGATCGTACCGATCAACGCGTTGAACGTGAAATTGGTCGAGCAGTGCAGTCCTTCGACGTAAGCGGGTATGCCGGCGTTTTCGAGAACCTGTTGCAGGTGCTCGGCTTCGAACGCCTGCTGCACGGTTGTGAGAATCGCCAACGGTTCCGCCGCATTCATGCCAGCACCCTTTGCTCGCGCAAGCCCCTCCGCCCCGCCCTCGACCATCTTAGCACACCGACGTGGCTTGTCAGCTAAACGGCTGGGCGGCTGTTTCCCCTGCACCGCTGTTTCCTCACGTCGCCGTTTCCCGTGCGACCTTCCGGTTTTACCAGCTGGTTTTGGCTCGGCTACAATGTGGTCACAAACATAGTCTCTGGTTCAACCCAGCATCGCGCGGGCTGCGGTAGCGTTAGCTTTCCAACGCGTTCATCGTGG
>JBQCJB010000423.1:0-2593 GCA_051953155.1 Aureliella sp.
AAATCTGAGTTGCCGCGAGGAATCACTCGGCGGAAAGGTTGGTCGATGCGCGATTACAAACAGCAGGAGCGAGATGCCTTTTTGCGCGACAGCCTGGAGCAGCTGACGCGGCTGGCGATCCGCGAGGACTTGGGGCGGGGCTACGATCTGACGACGCTGGCCATCGTCCCCGAACAGTTGCCTGCGTCGGCGGCTATCGTTCCCAGATGCAGCGGCGTCGCGGCAGGCATCGAACTCATCGAGTGGATCGTCGACTGTTTGCAGGCATCGATCACGGTCGAGACGCACATCCGCGATGGCGACGCCTTCGAGGCCCGAATGCCGCTGGCGACGCTCGGCGGCAGTGCCCGCGACGTGCTGACGTGCGAACGAACGATTCTAAATTTTCTCGGGCGGCTATGCGGCATCGCCTCCTGGACCGCGCAGCATGTGCGACTGGTTGCTGACCTGCCTGTGCGCATCTACGACACTCGCAAGACGACCCCCGGTTGGCGACATCTGGAAAAGTATGCCGTGCGCTGCGGCGGAGGCCACAACCATCGCGGCAGCTTGAACGAAGCAGTCTTGATCAAGGACAATCATCTGGCTTGTTATCAAGCTGCCGGCGGCGCGCCGCTCAGTCCCAGCGAAGCTGTCCGCAAGGCTCGCAAGTTCCTTCGCGCCCAAGCCGACGCGCCCAGTGACGCAATCGTCGAAGTCGAAGTCGACTCGCTCGAAGGTCTGGAAGATGCGCTGACGGCCGATCCCGATATTGTGCTCTTGGACAACATGGGCCCGGAACTATTGCGCCAAGCGGTCAGCTTGCGCAACTTGCGCAATCGAGCTGTGGAGCTCGAAGCCAGCGGCGGAGTCCATTTCGATACGCTCCGCGCGATCGCCAGCACGGGAGTCGAGCGGGTTAGCCTTGGCGCTCTCACACACTCGGCAGTAAACCTCGACCTGGGGCTGGACTGGCAATTGGGATAGCGGGCAAGCGCTGGCGGGCGTTTTGCGGTAGCTGAAAACCGTTATAATCCCTGCGTGTTCGGACGGACCCTTTCACTGGCATCGCTCGTTCGGCCGGCCTCGGATACCCTCAGCCCCTTTTTGTGTGCCCCTTGGCCTGCGTTTGGCGCAGAAGTTGTTCATCTCGCTCGGCGCTCGGTTTTAAAGACTCACATCACTTGAAATCTGGAATTTCACCATGCTCGACATAGATCCGCGTTCGGTCATCGCGTTAATTCTGGGTGGCGGCCGAGGAACGCGCCTGTCACCGCTGACGAAGATCCGTGCCAAGCCGGCGGTTCCGCTGGCCGGCAAGTACCGCTTGATCGACATTCCGATTTCCAACTGCATCAACAGCAACATCAATCGCATTTTCGTGCTGACGCAGTTTCTGTCCGTATCGTTGCACCGCCACATTCGCCAGACGTATCGCTTTGACAATTTCAGCGGCGGATTCGTGGAACTGCTGGCGGCGCAGCAGACGATGGATGGCGGCACGGACTGGTATCAGGGCACCGCCGACGCCGTCCGCAAGAACCTGCGGCACCTCGACCAACAGAACCTCAAGCACGTGCTGATCCTCTCGGGCGACCAACTCTATCGCATGGACTACATGGATATGATGCGGACGCATATCGAGAACAACGCCGACGTAACGATCGCTGCCATCCCGGTCGATCGCAAGTTGGCGCCGAGTCTCGGTATCATGCGGTGCGACGATACCGGACGCGTCGAAGGCTTTTTGGAAAAGCCGCAAACCGATCGGGAGACCGATATGGTGCGGACTCCGCCGGAGTGGATCGATGCCCAGGGGATCGAATCCCGCGGCCGCGACTGCTTGGCCAGCATGGGCCTGTACATTTTCAATCGCGACCTGCTGTTCGAGATTCTCGACAAGACCACCTACGAAGACTTCGGCAAGGAAGTCTTTCCAGCCGCGATCCGTTCGCGCCGCGTTCAGGTTCACCTGTTCGACGACTACTGGGAAGATATCGGAACGATTCGCGCCTTCTATGAAGCCAACCTGAGTCTCGCCAATCCGAACCCGCCGTTTGACCTGGTCTGCCCCGATGCGCCGGTTTATTCGCGAGCTCGCTTTCTGCCTCCATCGCTGATGTCGGGCGTCACGGTTCGCAACAGCCTCATTGCCGACGGATGCCGTATCGGCAAGGGTTCCGTCATCGAGAACAGCGTCATCGGCCTGCGGTGCTTGATCGGCGAAGGGGTCACGATTCGCGACAGCATCCTGATGGGTGCCGACTATTACGAGACCGATGGCGAACTGGCGCAGAACGTCAAAACGCAGCGTACGCCGCTGGGAATCGGCAGCGGGTCGACAGTCATCGGTGCAATTCTGGACAAGAATTGTCGAGTCGGTGCGAACGTCACCATTGCCAACCCGCGCGGCCTGGAAGACAGCGATGAATTCGAGCCGTGCGAGATCCGCGACGGCATTCCGATCCTGGTCAAAGATGCATGCCTACCCGATGGTTGGAAGATGTCCTAAACCTGCTTGGAGAATTGCAGCAACATGAGTGACAAATTCAGAGTAGCGATGGTCGGCCTCGGGTTCGGTGCGGAGTTCATTCCGATCTACCAGCGCCATCCG
>JBQCJB010000424.1:0-2457 GCA_051953155.1 Aureliella sp.
AACGTTTATCCGTATCGCGACTATGTCATTAACTCGTTCAATCACAACAAGCCCTTCGATCAGTTCACGATCGAGCAGGTCGCCGGCGACCTGCTGCCCGACGCGACGCAGGAACAGAAAGTCGCTTCGTGTTTCAATCGGTTGCTGCTGACGACTGAAGAGGGCGGGGCTCAGGCCAAGGACTACGAGGCGCGTTACCTCGGCGATCGGGTACGGGCCATCGGTACCGCCTGGCTCGGGCTAACCATCGGCTGCAGCCAGTGCCACGACCACAAATTCGATCCGATTACCAGCCGGGATTTCTATTCGCTCGGGGCCTTCTTCGCCGACATCGACGAAGCCATCATCGGCAAGCGCGAACCCGGGATGTTAGTCCCCACCCCCGAGCAGGCTCATCGCTTGCAAATGCTCAAAGCGACCGTCGACCAGTTGAAGGACGAACTGGCGCTCGAGCATCCGCAACTGGCCGAGGAACGCCAAACGTGGGAAGCCCGACAACTGGCGCTGGCTTCAGCGGAGAACGCTTGGCTGGCCGTGGCGCCGAGCGAACTGAGCGCCTCGGCTGGTTCGACGATCGCCGTCACCGAAGACAAATCCGTGCTGCTCAGCGGCAAACGCCCCAACAAAGAGGTTTACCGTCTCTCGTTCAAGGTTCCCTCGGATTTTGGCCAACTGCACGCGCTGCGGCTCGAGGCTCTGCCACACGATTCCCTGCCAGCCAAAGGGAGCGGCCGCGCCGGCAACGGCAATTTCGTGCTGACCGAGATCGCGGCCACGCTCGAGCGCAGCAGTAGTGACAGCAGCAACAGCAGCAACACCAATAACAGCAGCAGTAAAGACTCGGCAGCGACTTCTCAGCGTGAGCCGATCCGCTTCGCCGCCGCGCGGGCGTCGATCGAACAGCAGCAAGCGGCTGAGAAACATCCCGACAAGCGTTGGTCGGCCGCATCGACGATCGACAATGACGTAGCGGGCAGCGAATGGGGCTGGGCGATCCTGCCGGATGTCACCAAGCCGCAGCAGCTGCAGTTGAAGCTGGCCGAGCCGCTCGAGCTCCACGCCGGCGATGTGCTGCACATCGACATGCGCAACAACCACGGCAACAAGGGGCACAGCCTCGGGCACTTTCGCTGGTCGCTGACGAGCGACGCGTTGGCTTACGAAGCGCCGCTGGCGGAGAGCGGCTCGCGTGAATTGTTGTCGCTGCTTCAGACTCCCGCCGGCGAGCGCACGCCGGCTCAAGCCGCTAAACTACTGGCTGCCTTCAATAGCGCCGCGCCCAGTCTGGAAGGGCTTCGCAAGAAACTCGCCGAGACCGAAAAGGAACTCGCCAGATTCGAAGCCTCGCTGCCGCGTTGTCTGGTTTCTACTTCGCTCGCCAAACCGCGGCTGGTCCGTATTCTCCCGCGCGGTAATTGGCAGGATGACAGCGGACCGATCGTTTCGCCGCAGTTGCCCGCCTTTCTGGCGACGCATGACGCTCTGCAGCAACGGCCGCTGACGCGACTGGATTTGGCGCGCTGGCTGGTCGATCGCGACAATCCACTGACGGCCCGCGTCTTCGTCAATCGTTTGTGGAAACAATTTTTCGGCGTCGGCCTATCGAAAAGCCTCGACGATCTGGGCGCTCAAGGCGAGGCCCCGGTCAACGGACCGCTGCTCGATTACCTGGCGGTCGAGTTCATGGAATCGGGCTGGGACGTCAAGCACATCGTGCGGCTGATCGTCTCCTCGCGAGCCTACCAGCGTTCGTCGGATGCGCCGGCCGAGATGTTCGAACGCGACCCGGAGAACCGCTACGTCGCTCGTCAGTCGCGTTATCGCTTGCCTGCCGAACTGGTGCGCGACAATGCGCTGGCCATCAGCGGCTTGCTGTCGCTCCAGGTCGGCGGTCCGAGCGTCAAACCGTATCAACCGGAAGATTACTGGGAGAATCTCAATTTCCCGCCTCGCAAGTATGTTGCCGACCCGCCGCCGCTGCAGCATCGCCGCGGATTGTATGTCTGGTGGCAACGTTCGTTCGTTCATCCCAGCATGCTCGCCTTCGACGCTCCGACGCGTGAGGAGTGCGCGGCCGACCGCGCGCAGTCGAACATTCCGCAACAAGCTCTCGTGCTGCTGAACGATCCGACCTACGTCGAAGCAGCTCGGGCTCTGGGCACCAACTTCATCGCCGCCGGTGATGCTCCGCTCGAGACGCGCATCGCTGCCGCTTTCCGCCGCGCCACCGCGCGCGAGCCCTCGTCGGCTGAACGCGCTCTGCTCGTCCAATTACACACGCAGTCGCAGCAAGCCTTTGCCGCCGACCGCCAGGCCACCGAGGCCTTTTTGGGCGACACTTCGGCCGGCGGCGGTGCAAGCGGGGATCCGGCTAGCGCTGCCAGCGGCCCAGATCGTGCCGCGGCCATTCAAGTCGCGCGAGCCATCCTCAATTTGCACGAGGTGATCACCCGATAC
>JBQCJB010000425.1:0-3049 GCA_051953155.1 Aureliella sp.
GACAGCTCGATCGATTGCAGAGCGTTGTGGGATCCCGCCAACGCTGGTGTATGCAGAAGTCCGTCCCAACGATAAGGCGGGCGTCGTCAAGACGCTTCGGCGCGAGGATCGAAAGGTTGCCTTTGTCGGTGACGGGTTGAACGATGCACCGGCTCTGACTGTCGCTGACGTAGGCGTTGCGATGGGTACAGGCACCGATCTTGCCATCGAGAGTGCCGACGTGATCGCCATGTCAGGCGACATAGAGAACATTCCTCGCGCGATCAAATTGTCGAAAGCTGTGATGTTGAACATCAAACAGAATCTGGCCTGGGCGTTTGGCTACAACATCCTATTGATTCCCATAGCCACAGGACTGCTGAAACCGATAAGCGGCCTCAGCCTCTCTCCGATCGTAGCTGGGCTGGCCATGAGCCTTTCGAGCTTCTTCGTCGTGAGCAACGCCCTCCGCTTGAGAGCCTGGCGCGGATAGGGACCGGGCGAGTCAGTTTTATGGCATCTAACCGGTTAGTCGCCTTTCGCTCGGCGAAAGTAGCGCGCACCCGCGGCAACAGCCGACACGACAAACAGCAAGTGATCGCTCTCCAACGCGTCAAGCCCGGCGGCGGGTTCGCGCTACTTTCGCGGAGCGAAAGGCGACTAACGACGCCGTAGTGGTTGGAGGCATCGATTTGCAGCGACAGGAAGTGTTGCGTGTGCTACCTTGAAGCCGGGACAAACTTCGGGGGACCGTCCTTTGCTGGAGTTTTGGATCGTGAAACATCGGCTGCAATCGCGAAATCGCTTCTCCATTAGCCTGCGAACGCTCATGCTGATTACCACGTCGGTCGGACTAGGCGCCTCTTATGTCGCGAGTGCTAACAACCAGCGGCAAGCGGCCGACTGGGTGCGCAGCATGGGAGGCAGAGTCAGCTATCACTATTATGAGTACGCTGCAAATGGTCGTCCCGTGTTTAATGCGTCCGGTCGCCCGCTCAAGAAAGGCGGAACGTCGTTCCCAAGTTGGCTCGTCGATGCAATAGGTCCAGACTACTTTTGCCCGGTGCAAACCGTCGCATTCGGACAACCGCAAGGCCGGCAATACTATATCGAGAATCTCGATCGGCTATCTGCATTCCACGCGCTCAAGAATCTGGAATTCTATTCGAGCCGAGTTGAGTGTCTGTCCGCGGTAGCCAATGTCAGTGGCTTGCTTCGCCTGCGTCTTGACGCCAAGGATCTCAGCGACATAGCTCCTCTCTCTTCTTGCAAAGAACTTACTTCGCTCGAGATACATCGCTCGAACGTTTCTGATATTTCCCCGCTCAGACCTTTGCTCAAGTTGCAGCACCTCGAACTGTGCCGCGCTCCGGTCGCAGATCTGTCACCGCTGCTCGATCATCCAGCGCTGCGCAGCATCGACCTCTCGAACACTGATGTCTCGGATCTTGCTCCGCTGCGATCAATCAAGACCCTTGAACGGGTAAACCTCTCGTATACTCTGGTTACGAAGCAAGAAGTGGAAGCATTGAAGCGCGCGTTTCCAGGCTGCAAAGTTATCTGGTGATCGCAACTCGCGCGAGCGACAAGCGTTCGAGCGTCCACTGTCCCATCTGTCCTTCGCGACTCTCGCCCTTCCTTCAATTCCGCTTACCTACCAAATAGGACGCCCGTCATTTGTGGCGCGACTTCATTTCCAATCTGACTACCAACGTAACCTTCGCTCCCCCAGTGGCTCAGGCGGAGATTGCCGAGGCTGAAAACACGCTTGCAGTTCAATTTCCAGATCAGTTGCGAAGCCTTTTGCAAGAGTCGAACGGCGTTCTCGGTGAATACGAGCTTGGGCTAGTTTGGGATCTCGAGCGAATCCGCGAAGACAACCTACGTTTCCGCAACAACGAGCTCTTCGCAGACATCTACATGCCTTTTGATCACCTGCTATTCTTTGCGGATGCGGGCAACGGCGACCAGTTCGCCTTCCCAATCCAAAATGGTACAATCCATCGCCAAGACGTGTTCGTTTGGGACCACGAATGCGACGACCGGCGTTGGGTTGCGGGTTCCCTGATGCGATACATTCAAGGGTGGCTGGACGGAACGCTCACCTTGTAGCCGGGTCGTTCGTCGCAGTCCGATGAATGGCGGCGTAATCCGCGTTCGTTGCTTGACGCGTACTGATTTGGCGGCAGGGCGGTGACCGGCGACAATCCATACCGATCACCGCGTACTGAATCGACGGCAATGCCGGATGCAGTGGAGCTAAATTTCGCTGGCCATCAGCCGTCGCGGAGACTGATCCGACACTCACTTTCCAACATTCGATTTGCTAATCGCACTAGTTGAATGGTCTGCAGCAAAAACTGCACGACCGAATAGGAGCATGCGACGCAAACCGGATTTTCTCAGCGGACCCGAACTTACTTCTTGACTAACTACCCTTCATAGGAGCGAAAGGCGACTCTTGGCGAAGATTCTTGCCACTTTCGCAGAGAGACTTACGAGGGAGTTGAGTTCAAGAAAGAGGTTCGGCACACATAGAAGCGAAAGGCGACACTCGAAAAAGAACTGCTTCGCAACGCTCTCATTTTTCGGAAGCTATTCTCTGCCAGCGGCGTGCGCGCTCATGCGTCGCGCCAACAATCGCGGTGTTGATGGCTGCGATGTGTTCGGCCTCTTGGCTGAGCCCCAATAGTTGCTTGGCGAGCTTTCCGCTCTTGCTTTTCCCTTCGAACGCTTTGAGTTTATCGCAAGTCTTTGGCTGCAGAGCAGCCCCAACCGCAATGGCACTCTCGAGCATCTGCGACAGTAGGAGATGCGAATCGCTGGGTAGCTCGGGCAATTCGATGACACCGACTTCAAGGCTTCGGAGCACCAGCCAGTGATGAAGCTTGGAGACCTTGGCTACGTCAGACAGCACCTTTGCAACCCGATTCAGTTTTACGAGCGAGTAGTTGACTGCCAGGGCGTGTCCCAAGGTTTCGGGCACCACGAGCAGCCGATGGCAGGCTTCGACCAAAGCGTCAGTCGCAAGAATACGTATCTCGCCACGATCCTGCGATGCCGCCAGGAT
>JBQCJB010000426.1:0-12646 GCA_051953155.1 Aureliella sp.
TCGTCGAGCCAGGCCGTCTCATAGCCAATGATGCGTCCTGGCAGGATCTCGGTTTCCCACGCGCCTGCCGGCACTTCGAACCCTTCCAACAATGCCACGGCTGCAGAAACCGCATCGGGACCTTCCAGGCGCGTCTCCGGCGTGACCCGCTGCCAGTCAAGCAGGAAGCGGAGAAAATCGCGCGCGGCCACCGGCTCGATCTCAGCGCGCAATCGGCGGACGGTGTAATGATGAATGCGCGCCAGCAGCCGCCGGTCGCACCATTCCTCGGCGTTGCTGCCGGGCGTGAAGTGGCCACGCAGGGCAAAGCCTTCAACTTCCAGTGCGACCAGTGCAGCCGAGATATCGTCAGGCTCCAGACCCAGCGGCGCTGTGGTAAGTCGCTCTAGCACGCGGCGGCCGGTGGTGACCGATTTGAAGTACCGAGCCGCGTCGGCTTTCCATTGTTCGTCGACCGGTTTGACCGGTGCCAGCTCCGGAGCGTCCGGGTTCTGCGCCTGGCCGGCGACCAGCAAATTGGCTAGCCGCTCGATGCGCGGATCATCGGTTGCGGCCGCATCGGGCCCGTCCAGCTCGCCGATCCGGCAGCCTTCCCAACTGATGACGATGAATTGGTCGGACGCGAAATGCTTGCGAAACCAAGCCAGCTGCTTGGTCTCCTCAAAGGTCTTCGGGAGCCAATCTTCGACCTTGTTGACGTTGCTCTGAACGGCCTTGCCCGCACAGTAGAAGATGCCCGGTACCAGCGCGAGCGTAAAAACCAGTATGTAGGGGCTCCAAACGTCGAAGAAGGTCGGTTTGAGGCCTGATTTGCCAGCGCGAGCCAACGGAGTTCTCCTCTCACCTGCCAGACGAACGTTGCGAGGCCGAACAAACGCTGCGGTGACTGAATGCGAAACGATTGTGTGCCGACGGGCGACGGCCACAGGCGCTCAAAAACGCAGCGTTGGTTATGGTATTTCGTCGCTGCAGGAGAGCCCATGCCATCTTTTTCGCCCTCTACGCCAACCCTTCCGTAGCCCGCAAAGTCGCCTCCGCATCACCCTCGATGTGTCGTGCGCTCGACCTGCCTGCTGGCGGGTTGATCTTGTCCCTGGCCACCAAAAGTGTTATCAGTCCGAGCGTTCCATGGGACAAAGGAGCACTCTTTCACTGCGGCACAGACAAGAGTAGTTAAAGAAACGACCTCTGCGCGAGCGACTCGGCATGGATATATACGAAAAACCAGTGGCTTGGATCGTCGCTTTGTGTCTTGTCTGTTGTTCGGCAATGGGCATCGCTCAGGAACCCCCGCGCGATGCTCGCGCCCTCGACGAGCCGCCGGCCCTCCCCGCGGCCTCAACGGCTCGCGCCGGCGAAATCCGCTACGTAGCCGTGGCTGAAGCCCGCGTGTATGCCGGACCGGGCGAGGACTATTACCCCACGTCACAACTGAAGTTAGGCGAATCGGTCGAGGTTTACCAGCGTACCGACGACGGTTGGCTAGCAATTCGCCCCCCTAAGGGGAGTTTCAGTTGGTTGCCCGCAGCCCAGGGATTGCTTCTACCTGGCGGCCGCGTCGTCGAAGTCACCGACCAAGGCGCAGTCAGCTGGATCGGCACGGCGCTGGGAACCGCCAAGCAATATCGCTGGCAAGTCCGGCTCAGTCGCGGTGAACAGCTAGCGGTCCTGGGCGAGCGCACGCTGCAGGACGAGCAAAGCGACCAAAAGACGCTGTGGTACAAGATCGCGCCGCCCAACGGCGAGTACCGCTGGATAGAAGAACACGACACGACGCTCCAGACGCCGATGCTCGCCGCTGGCGACGAGCCCGCAACTGCGGGGGCGCCGGACTCAGACCAGGCCGCCGGACCGGAAGGCAAAACGTTTCAAAGCGTACTGACGGCCAGCTTCGAAGGCGAGGATTCCAGTCAACAGCGGCCGGCCCAGGCGATTCGCGCGGCCGGACAGGCGGGCGCTCGACCGTCGCGAAACTCATCCGGCCCGAGAGCCAACACTGCGGCGACTGCCGATCCGTGGCGCACCTGGCACGCGATCGAATACAACAACGGCAGCTTTTCGTTTCCCGGCATCGCGCGGATGTTCGGCATCGAACCCGCGCCGCCAGCGTCCGATGGTAACTACGACCCCTTCGACCTGAGCCAAGGCATGCCGCGCCCCAAGAGCCAGAGTCCTGGCCCGCTGGCCGACGGGGCTGCCGGTTCCGCAATGGATGCCGCGGCTGCCGCGACTGATACTGTTACCGGAGATCCTGAACACGCGATCGCCGCGGCGGGCAGCCAAGCCCGTGCGGGCTACCGTCGCTTCCATGGATGGCGCGATCCTCGCGAGTTGAGAGAGCTCCGCGAGAGCGGTCGCGACGGCGAGCCGGCGAGCGCGAGCGTTGCCAACAATACAATCAGCGGTGGGCCAGTCGCAGCCGCTGCCGCCAGTGACGATGCCGTAGGCACGGGCGTTGTCCAGGCGGGCGCCACTGGGCCGGCCAAAGCAAGCGGGCCAGCCAGCGGGACCGGAGCGGAGGACGATCCGAGTTGGTACGGCATCCAGCAAGCCCCAGCAGGCGGGGCTGCCGGATACCAGCCGCTGTCGGTCTCGCAGGCCGATCTGGGCGAGATACAGTTGCGTCTCAGTGAAATGGTCTCTCAGCCGCAAGCCACTTGGAATCTAGCGCCGCTGGCTCAGCGAGCTCGCTACCTGGTCGATAACGGTGCCACCGCCCTCGAGCGCGGCGAAGCACGGTTGCTCGCAGACCGCATCGAAGCCTTTGCCGATTTGGCGCGGCGCTCGACGGAACTGGGAATCAATCCAATAACGCCAGCGGCAGGCTCGCTGGTCAGCGGTCCAGCGCCGGCAGCGCCATCGGTTGCCGTGGCCCCGGCCCAGTGGCCACACACCCTGGGCGTCGGCGGTCAGGCGGTCGAGCCGACCTCGGGCAGCGCGCCGCGGTTCGACGCGACCGGCTGGGTCGTGCCGGTTCACGGCAGCAGCCGCGACGCTCCGACACACGCGCTGACGAACGATGCCGGCAAGATCATTGTCTATCTCAGCCCGGCAGCCGGCGTGAATCTTGCCCGCTATCAAGGACAAGCCGTCGGCGTCTATGGCCTGCGAGGCTATCTGCCGCAGCTGAAGAGCAATCACATCCAAGTCCAGCGGGCCGTGCGCCTGCACTAGCAAAACTCCCCCGCATCATCGCTGCCGCTTGCCGCTTGCCGCTTGCCGCATGCCGCTTACCGCTTACCGCTTGCCGCTTACCGCTTACCGCTTACCGCTTACCGCTTATCGCTTACCGCTTACCGTGCCAGCGAATCTTTTTGCGGAACTGGGCGCACCGAGCACCCGTCTATTCCGGCACTCGTCGACATGTTTGTCTTGTCTGAATGCCCGAAAGACTGATGCAGGAGTGATGCAATGGACCGCGGCGTCTTGGTTTGCGATCGGCGGCAGTTCCAGCGCGCGTGTTTGGCAGCGCTGCTTTGGTTTCCAACGCGTGGCCTGCTGGCCAAAGAAGTTGTCCAGTCCGACGCGCTTGCATCCTTGGTCCTGGCCAACAATGCGCTTGCGCTGAAATTGCTCGGCGAGTTCGGCGCCCGCTCGAAGGATGAGAACCAATTCTTCTCCCCCTTTTCGATCGAGTCGGCCTTGGCGATCGCGCTCGAAGGGGCGCGCGGAGCGACGGCCAGCGAGATGGCGCAGGCGCTGCAGTTTCCAAAGCGGGAGGGGGACGAAGGTCGAGCGACTGGTCAGTTGGCGGACTTGCGGTCCGGCTTTCACGCGTTGTCGGCTCAGCTGGACCTCGGCTCAAGCGATTCGCAGCGGACCAAGCGCGGCGTTCGCCTGCGCAGCGCCAACTCGCTGTGGGTCGATCAATCGTTCCCGCTCTCACAAGAATATCAGCAGACGGTTCGCCAGAATTATGGAGCGTCCGAAACGTTCGCCTGCGATTTCCAGCGGGCGGGCGAAGCCCAGCGCAACCGCATCAATCAGTGGGTCAGCGAGCGGACTGCACAAAAAATCCAGGAGCTGATTCCCTCCGGCGCAATCACTCCGCTGACGCGCTTGGTCATCGCCAACGCCATTTACTTCAAAGGCCTGTGGGCGAAACCATTCGATCCCAAGGCTACCCGACCGGCGGAATTTACATTGGGCGGTGGCCGGAAGGTCCAGGCCGACCTCATGCATGCCCGCAACTTCGATGACGGAGCCTACGCGGCTTTCCATGCCGACGGTTCGCTCTTCGAGACACCCAAAACATTGCCCGCCGGCGCATCGGCGGAACAGGGCTATCCGAGCGGTGCAGGTTTCCAAGTGGTCGAGCTGCCTTACGAGAGCTCCGCGCCGACGGACGCAGCTGCAGCAAACGCAAACGCAGCCCCCCGCGGGCGCGGCCCGCAGCGGAGCAATGGCGCTCACTCTAGCGGCGACGGTCTGTCGATGCTCGTGTTCCTGCCGCGGCGGCCGGATGGGCTCAGCGATCTGGTCAGCTCGTTGACCGCTGACAAAATCGCGGCCGTAGCCCAGCAACTCGAGGCTCGTCCCTTTCATGTCGCCTTGCCGAAGTTCAAGGTCGAAGCCCGCTATGCGTTGAATGAGCCACTGCAGAGTTTGGGAATGCGCAAGGCGTTCAGTTCCACGGAGGCCGACTTCAGCGGTCTGACCGACAGTCGCGATCCCGAGCATGAACTTTACATTTCGGCGGTATTCCACAAGGCCTTCGTCGAGGTCAACGAAGAAGGCACCGAGGCGGCAGCGGCGACCGGCGTCGTGATGGCTACGCGGGCGGCCGCGGTCGGAGATCCCCCTTTCGTACCAAGCTTTACTGCCGATCATCCGTTTCTGTTTGCGATTCGCCATCGTCAAACCGGCTTGATCCTCTTTATCGGCCAGGTAGAAAAGCCCAGCAAGTGAGCGCGTCTCGGCTAGCGGTTGGGGTATACTGGCAGTTGCCGCTGGGGACGTCTCAAGCCTCCAACGGCGAACCGCTTCCCGCCTCGCCTGCCCTTCCTGACGACGAATCCCATCATGCTGGATTTTCTTCTGCCATCGGCTCGACCGAATGCTGTTCGCAGCGCTTTGCTAATGTCGTTGTGGATGGCGCTGGTCGGCGGTCCGATCGGCTGGAGCAGTCGAGCCAATGCCGACCACTACAGCGAGCACGTCAAGCCGCTCTTGGCCGAGAAATGCGTGGCCTGCCACGGACCGCTGCGCAGCGAAGCAGGTTTGAGGCTCGACGCAGCCGCGTTGATCCGCCGTGGTGCCGATGGCTCGCCCGTGGTTGTCGATGGCAAGCCGGCCGAGAGCGCGTTGTTCGAACGCGTCTCGACTCGGGAGATCGACCAGCGCATGCCTCCTGAAGGTGAAGGCGTCGCTCTGACCAAAGCAGAGTTGGCTGTCGTCGAGAAGTGGATCGCCGAAGGCATGCCCGCGCCGCAGGACGAAACGTATGTCGCCAGCCCCATGGACCACTGGGCTTATCAACCGATCGTCGTCCCAGAAATTCCGCCGCCGCCGGCAGATGCTGGTGAGCAAGCCGACGCGGCCCCCATCGATCGCCTGCTGGGCCACTTGCAGCGGCAGCGTGGGCTGGAGCGATTGCCGGCGGCCGATCGCGAAACCTGGCTGCGGCGGGTGACGTTGGACCTCAGCGGTCTACCGCCGACACCCGAAGAGATCGCGGACTACTTGTCCAACACTTCGCCCGATGCCGAGGCCCGCATCGTCGAGCGATTGCTCGCGCGTCCGGCCTACGGCGAACGGTGGGGGCGGCACTGGATGGATGTCTGGCGGTACAGCGACTGGGACGGATACAAGCAGGAGCTACGCGGCAGTCAGCGCCACATCTGGCATTGGCGCGACTGGATCATCGAATCGCTCAACGACGACAAACCGTACGACCAGATGGTTCTGGAAATGCTCGCCGGCGACGAGATCGCACCGACAGATGAAAACGTGCTGCGAGCGACCGGTTTTCTGGCTCGCAACTTTCACAAGTCCAACCGCAATATTTGGCTCGACGCCACCGTCGAGCACACGGCCAAAGCTTTCCTGGGAATGACAGTGGCTTGTGCGCGCTGCCACGACCACAAGTACGATCCCATCTCTCAAGAGCAGTATTATCAATTTCGCGCGATCTTCGAACCGCACGAAGTTCGCACCGAACCGATCGAGGGCCAACCCGATTTGACCAAGGCGGGCATCCCGCGCGCCTTCGACGCCAAGCCGGACGCCAAAACGTTTCTGTTGATTCGCGGCAATGAGAAACAGCCGCGCGAGGATTCACCTCTGCAGCCGGGCGTGCCGCTGGGTTTCGATTTGCCGCTGGAGTGCACGCCCGTGCCGCTGCCGCCGGTCGCCTATCAACCATCCCTTGCCCCGGCCGCTCAGGCCAACGCGATCGATGCGGCCTGGCAGCGTTTGGAGACCGCCTGGCAAGAGGCTGAGCCCAAACTAAAACAGTTGCGAGCGCAGGCGAATTCCGCTGCCGCACAAAACGCGTCGGCGACCGCGGCCGAAGCGAAGGAAGCCGACGCGAAGGAAGCCGACGCGCTCGAGCCGCTGGAGGTCGCGCTGGTCGACGCCCACGCCGCCGAAGCGGCCTTGGTCGCACTGGAGGCGCGCTACGCCGCCGATCATGCCAAGGCCGACGGCGCAACCGTCGACCGCCTCACGCCCCTGGTCCGCAAAGCTGCCCAGGCCGAGCAGCGGGCGAATCTCCTGGCGGCCAAAGCCGGCTATGCAGCGGCGATCCGCAGCCTCGAGGCTGCTCGCACGGCCCAGTCGGCTGCCAATTCAGCCAAAGCCGACCCTGCTAAATCCAAATCCAAAGCTGACCCTGCCAAAGCCAAAGCGGATGCTAAAAAAGCGGCGGACGCCTTGGCTGCGGCCGAGAAGAATCTGCAAACCCAGCGCGAGGCTTGGCGCAAAGCCCAGGCCGCTGCCCAAACGGAGGCGACTGCCTACACGCCCGTCGGCCCCGTTTACCCGCGGGAGAGCACCGGTCGCCGCTTGGGGCTGGCTCGCTGGATCATCGACCCGCGGAATCCGTTGACGGCGCGCGTCGCAGCCAATCACATTTGGATGCGGCACTTCGGTGCGCCGCTGGTCGACGACGTAGCCGATTTCGGCCTGCGAGCCAAGCAACCGGTGACTGCGCCGCTGCTCGACTGGTTGGCCGACCAACTGCTCAGCAGCGGCTGGGGCATGAAGCGGCTGCATCGGCAGATCGTGCTCTCGGAAACGTATCGCCTCTCCTCCGACACCAGTTGTCCTGAAGGCCAAAAGGCCAAGTCGCTCGACCCCGAGAATCGGTTGCTGGCGCGGGCCAATGTGCGGCGGCTCGACGCCGAAGAAATTCGCGACAGTCTGCTGGCGGTCGCCGAGCATCTCGACCGCAGTTTCGGCGGCCCCGATCTGTCGGAGGACGAAGGTGAAAAGCTGCCGCGGCGCAGCGTCTACTTCCGGCATGCGTATGAAAAACAAGTTCCGATGCTGGTCTTGTTCGATGGCCCCAGTCCCAATGAATGTTATCGCCGCAGTCCCAGCATTCTGCCGCAGCAGGCTCTGGCGCTTGCCAATAGCGACCTGTCGCGGCAGTTATCGCAGCGCCTGGGCGCGCGGCTGCACGAGCAAACCGAATCGCAGGCCCAATCGCAGGCTTCAGCGCGGGCTGATGGTCAGTCGACCGGATTCGTCGAACGCCTGTTCGTGGCCGTGTTAGGCCGCCAGCCCACCGACCAGGAACGCGCGGCCTGCACCGACTTTTTAAGTGAGTCTGCGTCCGATCAATCGCTGCTCCAGCGGCGGCAGAGTCTGGCGCACGCACTGCTCAACCACAATGATTTCGTCGTCGCCCGCTGATGAAAAATGGCTCTCAAAATATGGCACTCAATCGTAGACATTGGCTAGTCGATAATGGGCTTGGATTCGGGGCTTTGGCGCTGACGGCCATGTTGGCCGACGAGGCCTCCGCGCAGGCTCCTGCCGAAGCGATTGCCCGCCAGGCGCTGCGGCTGGCCCCGAAGGCCAAGAGCGTTATCTGGCTGTTCATGATCGGCGGCACCAGTCACATGGAGTCCTTCGATCCCAAACCGCTGCTGAACAAGTATGCGGGCAAGACGATCGATGAAACGCCCTTTGCGGACGTGCTGAAGAGTCCGTACCTGGCCAACGAGCGCGTGGTCGCCTTCGATCCGAACAACGGTTTCGTGCGGACTGAGATTTATCCGCTCCAGGTCGGCTACCGCTGCTGCGGAGCCAGCGGGCTGGAGATCAGTAACTGGTGGCCGCACTTGCAACAGTGCGCCGATGACTTGTGCATCGTGCGATCGATGTGGACCGAGGACAGTAATCACGGCGCCCAGCTGCAATTTCATACGGGCCGCCATCGCGTCGACGGATTTTTCCCGACGATCGGCGCCTGGGTCAACTATGGCCTCGGGTCGCTGAACGAGAACCTGCCCCAGTTCGTCGTGATGGGTACGCCGGTGGCGGATTGTTGCGGCGGCATGGAAACGCACCGCGCGAATTACCTGGGGCCGCAATACGATGGCGTGCCGCTGAACATCGATCCCAAGAACCCACTCCCCTACGCGCGGCCGCCGGCCGGCGTGACCGCTGAAACGCAACAGTCCGAGTTCGAGGTGCTCCGCACGCTCAATCGCTTGACGGCTGAGAAGTTCGCAGACGACGAAGCGATCCGCGCGCGCATGAAGGCATATGAGTTGGCCTTCCGCATGCAGACCGCGGTGCCCGATGTCGTCGATTTCAAGGACGAATCGGCTGCGACCAAAGCCATGTACGGCTTGGACCAGCCTACCACGCGACCATTCGCCGAACAGATGCTGTGCGCCCGGCGACTGGTCGAACGGGGCGTGCGCTTCGTCCAGGTGTATCACGGCAGTAACGGCGGCGCCGGCAGTTGGGATGCCCACGCCAATTTGAAGAACGGCCACTCGAAGTTGTGTGCTCAAGTCGACCAACCGATCGCCGCCTTGATCCGCGACTTGAAACAGCGCGGCATGTTCGAGGAGACGTTGGTCGTCTGGGCCACTGAGTTTGGACGCACGCCCGGATCGCAAAACGGCGACGGCCGCGACCATCATCCCTATGGTTTCAGTGTGTGGCTGGCAGGTGGCGGCCTTCGTGGCGGCGTCGCGCATGGAGCCACCGACGAGGTCGGATTCCACGCCGTCGAAAATCGGCATTACGTGACCGACATCCACGCGACCGTGCTGCACCAACTGGGCATCGACTCCCGATACCTCAACATCCCAGGCCGCAAGCGATTAGAACGCGACTACGGCACCCCGATCCAAGAAATCATCGCCTAGAACTTACACCTCTGGTCTCCCTAAAAACTCTGTCTCCCCCTCGCCCCGCTTCGGGGAGAGGGGGCTGGGGGGTGAGGGGGCTGGGGGGTGAGGGGCAGCGGTGCCACTCAAGCTCCACAATCGCATAAAATTTCGATCAGCGGACAGTAACACACGCACCGCGCTACTGCATCGCGAAGGTCTTCAAGGCATCGAGCGTGCGGAGCATGTCTTCTTGGCTGAGCTCGGCCCACTGGGCTGTGCGATGGCGAATGATGGCCAGCTTGAATTGCTCGAGCGCGTCGGCGACATCGACTGGCAAGGCGGGCAGCGATGCAAAGGGCGAGGTCGGCGGTTCGCTCGGTCCTTCCTCCCAAGGCATCTCGTCGTCGGCGGTGGCCACCGCGCCGCTGTTGTCGCCCGGTTCATCGCCAAAGTCGGGCTCGTCGTAGCGCGGACCTTCGGGAATGTCACGCGAGCTTTCGCGCTCGTCGTCCTTCTCCTTCGCCACCGGCTCGGCCAACGGGGAGAAATCCTCGTCGGTGCTGGCGCTGACGATCTCGTTTTCCGTCGGTTGCGTGGCGGGGTCGCCGCCAGTGGCCTCCCAGCGCGTCGAGCGCATTTCGGAGACGCTCCACTTGCTCTGCGAGGCTCCCTCGAGCCACATCTCGGCGTCGTCCCAGTCGAGCGCCGCCAGGAAGTGCGTCCAATACAGATTGGCATACGAGGCGTAGGTGTTGCCGAAGCGCTGGTACACGCGCCGCAGGCGACCGACGTGCTGGCTGGTGACTCCGCCGACGCGGCGGCTCCAAGCCTCGTCGCTGTAAGCTGACGAAGGCGCGCCCTGCCCTTCCAGCTCGCTCCGCCAGGCCGCGATGATCGCCCCCTTCTCCCAGTTCGTGCGGCTGATCAGCACCGACCAGCGGGCGACGAAGGGTTCTGACAATTCGACGCTACGAGCATCTTCCACTTCCCCGATGCCGCTGCTGGGATCAACCGACTGGCTCGTCCATGCAGTCGCGTCCAACACCCCGCTTCCACCGGTTGAGCGATGATCGACTTCGATAACTTCGCTGGCTTCGGTAAACGGTGCGCTTTGCACCAGCTCTGTGGTCGTCTCGTCGGCGATGGGTTCGGTTGCATCGATTGAACGTATCTGTTGGCTAGCCATGCTCAAAGCGTCTCCATGTAGTAATGCGAGCAAATCACTAGTGCATAGCCTAGTGACTTTGCTATTACTTCAAGCCCAACGCCTGGGCATGGGGCGTATGCCCTTGCCAGCGCTTGTCTTAGTGACCAACCGCCGCTCTTGAGCAAATGTGGAAGGAATGTCAGTTAGCCATCTGTCGCGGCGCCGGCCGTGCGGATCAGCGCTGTGGAGCGGCCGTCGAGGTGGTCTCCCAATCGATAACGCGCTGGCTCGAAGGTGCTAGCGAGCCCGCGGTTGCTCCTTCGGTCGAGCTTGCGCACTCTGCGGTAACTTTGCGGCAAGGGCCGCTTGCGCTGGATAAAGCACCCGGCGAGCGCCGATTGATAAGCTTGATAGGGACAAGTCCCGAAGGAACTGGCTGGTGCCGCACCGGCGCGACCCAGCGAGGCTGGCCTGGTTGCACAGGAGCTGTGCAGGTGCTGCACAGGACCGGAGTCGACTTTTGCAAAGGATTGCTGGCAATGAAGAAGTTGCCCAAGCTGTTGTTCGCCGTTGGGCTCATGGCTGCGTGTTGCGATACCGCCCAAGCCCAGCAACCCAGTCACATGCATGCCGCCAAGACCGACGTGTGGCGCAAGGGGCTGTGGCCGTTGCCATTCCGCGCCGAGGATTCGCTGGCGGTGACTTCTTTCTTTGACATCCAGCGGAACAATGGTTGGCGGTTGGCCAACACGCTCGGCACGCCGATGTTCGATCCGGAGACCAATCGCCTGACCGACGCTGGCAAGGCGCATGTGCGCTGGATCTTGACCCAGGCGCCGCAGCATCGCCGCGTCGTCTTTGTTCTCAAAGGTCAGGATGCCGCCGAGACGGCGCATCGCGTAGAGTCGACGCAGTTGGCGATTTCGGAGATCGTGCCCGTCGGCAATCTGCCGCCGATCTACCTGACCGACATCGACGCCTCGGGATCTTCGGGCGTGTACCAGACGGCGGTTTATCGAGCCATGGTTTCGTCGGTGCCCAGTCCGCGGCTGCCGGCGCCCGGCGGCGGAGCGCCCGGCAGTGGCACTCCGTAGGACCGGCATATTCGCTCAAGTCCCCATTTCGGGAGTTCCGATAACGACACTGATAAGCCGCCTTTCGGGCCAAGGGTTGCTTCGAAGCAAACGCGTTATCGCCTTAATCATTCACGCTGGAGCTCTGCGGTGTTCACTCAAACCAAATCTGCTCGTCGACGTACCCTCGCGTCGATCCTGGCTGGATCGCTGTTAGTGATCAATGGTTGTTCATCGATGTCCGGCGGCAAGGGATGGTGGTCATCGACGGGCGGCAACATGTTCAGCGCGGGGACCACGGCCGCCAATGGCGTCGGTGGGCAGATCAAGTCGATGGGCACCACCATGACCAGCGCCCTGGGCAAGGCCAAGACGACCATGCTGGCCGCCTTCAATCCTGCAGCAGCGGAAGCGACCGACAAGGACGACCCGACCAGCCTGGCCAGCATGCCCAACAAACTCTCGCCCGAGCTATGGGTCATGCAGGGGCAATTGGCCGAGTCGCAGGGGCAACACTCCAAGGCCTTGGAGAGCTATCGCAAGGCGCTCGAGACCGAACCGAACAATCTCGGCGCGCTGGTCAGCACGGCTCGGCTGTACGATCGCCAAGGGGACACCGCCCAGTCAGTGCAGTACTTTCAAAAAGCGCTGGCCGTCAATCCTAACGACGCGTCGCTGCACAATGACCTCGGCCTGGCGTACTCCAAAGCCGGCAACGCCGCGGCCGCCAAGGATAGCCTGACCAAGGCGGCGACGATGGACCCGAGCAGCGTGCGTTACCGCAACAACCTGGCTACCTTGCTGGTCGAGAACGGGCAAGGCGATGAAGCGGTCAACCAGCTTCGTCAAGTCTTGCCACCGGCAGTCGCGCACTACAACGTCGCTTACCTGCACTTCACCAAACAGAACATTCCAGCGGCGAAGCAGCAGTTGCAGTTGGCACTCCAGGCCGACCCGAACCTCCAGCCGGCTCGCGACCTGATGAACCAGCTCGGCGGCAATTCGATGGTCGCGCAGGCAGCCAGCGCTTACCAGATGGCCGGCAACATCTACCAGACGGCGCAGGGTATCGCTCACGCCACGCCGACCACTGCCGCGCAGGCCAGCATGTCGCCGGCCAGCACGCCCGGCAT
>JBQCJB010000427.1:0-2748 GCA_051953155.1 Aureliella sp.
AGGGCGTCCCTTGGGCATCGCCGGTATTTCCGCTGCGTCGCCGCCGCTGGGCATGACCGCGATGAGCAGCGGACTGTTGGGAACATCGTCAGGCGTCACGACCGGTCCGCTATCGCCGCCGGCCAGCAAGCCGGCTGACGAATCGAGGGCTAGTCCCCCTTCGCGTTTCTGAGCGTTGTGGCAGGTCACGCAGGCCCTGGCCAACACCGGCGCGATCTCGCGTTCGAAGCGTTGCATCGGCGGGCTTGGCCGCGTATCGTCGTGCTGGGCTGGCAGAGAGCGCGCAAGTAGGCTCGCCAGAGCCAGAGCGCAAGCTAGGCTCGTCACCGGGCAGCAGGGTCGGAGAGACACGATTCGGCGAGCGGCCATCATGGGAGCGGGTGGGGTTGGGGCATTCGCGCGGCGCTCGAAGAGAGTCCGCTAAAGCCAGCCTGTGGCGGTTGGATTTTTGTAAGCGCGAGGTCGCTGGCGATTATAACATGCGGCGCGATGCCGCTTCGCGGCGCGTAAAAGAGGCAGCAGATGAGTGCAGGAGAAGAGTGCAGGGCAGTGGACGAACTCTGTTACCAACTCGAGCCGAACTTGTCGGCCGAAGATTTCGTGAGCCTGCTCGAGCGTTCGGGGCTGGCAGCGCGTCGGCCGGTCGGCGATCGGCAGGTCATCGAGGGCATGCTGCGGCACGCTTCGATCATCATGACGGCGCGCTTGCCGGCCAAGCCCGAGCCCGAGCCCGAGATCGAGGTCGGAGCCGAGCGAACTGGGAGGCTGGTCGGTGTTGCGCGGGCGATCAGCGATTTCAGTTACTGCACGTATCTTTCGGACTTGGCGGTCGACCAGGCATACCAGCGGCGGGGGATCGGCCGACGCTTGCTCGAACTGGCGCACGTAGCGGCTGGCAGTCAAACCACCTTGATTTTGTTGGCCGCACCGGCGGCTCGCGAGTATTATCCGCGGCTGGGGATGCAGCGCCATGATTCCTGCTGGATCACGTCGAAAAAGTGATAGAATCGATGGAATAATTTGCCAAGCTTCGTGCTCTGTAACAGTGAAGGCGGGTAATGCGTGACGATTTCAGGGAAATCTCAACCCGATGAGGTCGGCTCGACTGTGGTAGGCATGCAAGCGGCGTGCGTCGATGCGTCGGCCGTCGACGGCTTGGTCGATCGCAACTATGCGGCTGTCTATCGCTACGCTTACCGGCTGAGCGGCTGTGTGGCCACGGCGGAGGATATTACCCAGGAGGTCTTCGGCAAAGCGATCGCGCATCTGCACCAGCTGCGTCAGGCACAGGCCGAGCGCGGGTGGTTGATGTCGATTGCCCGTCGTGAATTCATGCGGTGGCTGCGCGAGCTGACCGGCCGCGCGGAGGCTCGGCCGGTGCCGCTGGAGCTCGAGACGGCGCTGGCCGACGACGATCAGCCACAGCGGCTGGATAACCAGGACTGGATTCAAGCGGCCTTGTGCCAGCTCAACCAAGAGGCGCGCGTGGCGTTGTTGATGTACTACTTCGAAGACCTGAGCTACGCCGAGATCGCTCAGCAGCTTCAAATTCCGATCGGCACGGTCATGAGCCGCCTGAGCCGCGGTCGCGAACACCTGCGCCGCGCGCTCGAGCTTGCGCTGCAATCCAACCCCGCTTCAGCACACCCAACACCAACTCACTCGACATCAGCACACCCAGCGGCGCATCTGCTGCTGGAAAAGCACGCGCTCGACAAGAGCTTGCCAGCGGCGCAGGAGGCCAAGCATGGCTGAGCGAACAGACCACAGCCGAGCCGACGAATTCTCGCACGACCCGGTGCTGATCCAAGCCGCCTTGAACGATGTCACCGTGCCAGCCGGACTGGACGAGCGGATCAAATCCGCGCTGCGCGCTCGGCTCGAACCACACCGCTCACCCACCTCGACGCTCGACGATGCAAGTAGCCGCAGCCTCAGTCGCAGCGACCTCGACAGCACGAGCCTCGGAAGCAGCGACCTTAGTAGCCACAGCCAGCGTGCCGCCGACCCGAGTGGAGCGGAAGTCGGTGGTGGCGGGCAGCGAGAATGGCTCCGCCGCAGTCTGATCGTCCTGGCGTTGGCCGCGGGAATCTGCGGCTTTGCACTGCTGGCCAGCCGCTGGACGCGGTCCCCGGAACCGAGCTGGTTAGCCAGCCACTGCAAGCTGATCCTGGAAAAAATCGACGACGAAAATCCTGCAACCTGGGAACGCCTGGAGCGCGACAGCCCGGACATCCCAGCGGCCGTCAAAGCCCAACTGGCCCGCGTGGCATTCGTCGCCCGCCGACCATTGGCCGGTTTGGGTTCCAAGCTCGAAGGAACGCTCTATCGGCTGGACGCAGGCGACGGTCGCGGCATCATCTTGATGAAACTCGACTCCCTGCCCACAATCCGAGGGCTGACCTCGCGGTTCGAAGTTCTGCCGCAACCCAGCGGCGGCTGGTCGCTGGCAGCGATGAGCGTCGGCCGCGAAACGTTCGTTCTGGCCGCCGCCTGCACCGAGCAGCAGATCTTCAGCTATATCCGCCGCCTGGCTTTGACCTAGCCCGGCTGTGCGAGGCAATCCGATGCAACTCGACTACGCAGAAAGCGAGCCATGGCCGAGTTCATTTTCAGCCTGTGCCTACTCTTGGGCGCCTTCGTCGTCCTGTCTCTGCTGGGACATTGGTGCTGGCTAGGCATCACCAAGCTCTTCACGTTGCTACTCCCGGCGGAACCGCCCGCGCGCCAGTGCACCCTCTGCGAGCA
>JBQCJB010000428.1:0-7188 GCA_051953155.1 Aureliella sp.
CGAATACGGCGGCCAGTTCCAGAGCCAGCAGAGCGCCAGTCGAGTGATCGCCGTGCTGTTTATCGTGGCTATGCTTGGCGTTTTCCTGGTGCTCTTTACGCTGTTCCGCTCGGTGAACCTGTCGCTGCAAGTAATGGCTGCGCTGCCGATGGCCTTCATCGGCTCGGTCGTCGCTCTGGTGCTGACCGGCCAGACGCTGACCATCGCTTCGATGGTCGGCTTTATCTCGCTGGCCGGCATCGCTTCGCGCAACGGCATCTTGCTGCTGCAGCACTACGTGCATCTGGTCGAGCATGAAGGAGAACAGTTCACGCACAGCATGATCGTCCGCGGCGGTCTGGAGCGGCTCGCGCCGGTGCTGATGACCGCGCTGACGGCCGGCATCGGTCTGGTGCCGCTGGTGCTCTCGGCGGGCGAGCCGGGCAAGGAGATTTTGTATCCGGTCGCGACGGTGATCCTGGGGGGCGTGATTAGTTCGACGCTGCTGGACTTCTTCGTCCATCCCGCCCTCTTTTGGCTCTTTGGTCGCAAGTCGGCCGAGCGGATCGTCAGCGAAGCTCGCAACGAAATCGTTCTGGATGAGGAGGAGAATCTGGTCACGGCTCACTGAAAACTTGATCGTTCACGCAACTGCTTTTTCAAAGGAAACTTGGTTATGAATAAGAAATGGTGTTTGGCTGTTCTGCTCGGTGCGCTGCCGATCGTCACCGGTTGCGGCAACCAAGGGGCCGGCCCGGCTGGGGGCTCCAGTGCGGATGGACACGCCGCGGCCAGCGCCGGCGCGCACGACCATCCTTCCGAAGGTCCGCATCACGGCGCGCTGGTTGAACTGGGCAACGAGGAGTACCATGCCGAGGTCGTCCACACGGGCGACACGGTGACGGTTTACATTCTCGACGCTTCGGCGACCCAGGCGGTCCCGATCGATGCACAGGATGTAACCATCAACGTCGTGCACGACAACCAACCCGAACAGTTCAAGCTGACCGCCAGCCCCGACGCCGCCGATGGCGCGGGCAAGTCGTCGCGGTTTGCACTGCAGGACGCCGAGCTGGTCGAGCACTTGGACTCACCAGCCGCCGCGCCGAAGCTGATGATCACCATCAACGGCACCCCCTACCGCGGCGAAGTGCATCACGACCACGATCATGCCGGCCATGATCACGCGGAACACGACCATGCAGGTCACGATCACGCAGGTCATGATCACTAACGCCAGCTCTTCGGTTCACGGAAGATAGTCGCCTTTCGCTCTGCGAAAGTAGCGCGCCCGCAGCGCACAAGCCACGACCGGCTGCGCTCGAAAAAGTTTTCCGTTGGGTCGTTTCCTAGTTTTGTTTTCTCGGTTTGTTTTCGGGCAACCGGGAGTTTTCGGGCGGGTGTGCGCAACTTTCGCGGAGCGGCATAGTCGCCTTTCGCTCTGCGAAAGTAGCGCGCACGCAGCGCACTAGCCACGATCGGCAGCGCTCGAAAAACTTTCCCGTTGGGTCGTTTCCTAGTTTTGTTTTCTCGGTCCGTTTTGGGCACCCGGGAGTTTTCGGTGCGCAACGTTGGCGGAGCGAAAGGCGACAATAGTCGCTCACTGGGAAAACGCCGAACCGGCATACCAAGAGCGGCCGCGTTGTTCTGTCGCGGGCGGAGCAAAGATGGTAGGCGCAACTTCGCGATAGTGCTGGGCATTGCAGCAGCCGCCCGGGACAAAGTAGTGGCCTCGGCAAGCGCCGGCGTGATACCCGCCGCTGTAGGAGAGCGTGCCTTGAACGTTCGACGCCGCATGGACATGCTGACTCCGACGCAGCCCTAGCATGTCGCGAGCGGCAAAGCCGTAGTCGAGACCGTGAACGTGTGGTCCACCGCCGCCCACTCCGTTCAGTTCGTTGGCTGCGGTCACTGGCCCGTAATGCAGCTTATACGGATAGTAGCCGTAGGCAGGCCGGACGTCTCGGGCGTACGGCTCTTCGCTGTGCCCGACCGCTGGCATTGCCAGCAGCGCGGCTGACAAGGCGAGAACTATCTTCAAACTCATCGGACTCGTTCCCACGGTGGAGGTAAATGACTTGGCTGCATTTACTGCAATCGGCAGCCAGTCAGATGCAGTTCACTTTTCCCAAGACTCTAAAATTACTTTCTCGCGGGTTTGGCCGGAGATTGGGGAACGTGGAGACGAAATAGGGAAGTAAGCCATTTCGTCTTCCAGCAGCCAGCTAAAAAGGCCGCAGTGCGGTCGGTGCCAAAGGATTGCCAATGTCTCGCGTCGCCAAGACGGCATTGCTGTTGGCCAGTCTGGTCGGCTGTCGCAGCACCGACGGTCCGAGCGCGGCGACCATGAGGCAATTGGCATCGCTTGCGCACGAGCCCTCCTCGGCCAGTGGTCCAGCGGCCATTGTGCCGGTCGCTTTTCAGCGGCCTCCCGATACGGCGAAGAGGAAAGACAGCGAGAGTGGCGCCGAGCCGCTGTTTCGACCTTCTCCGGAGGCGACGCCGCGCGGCGAGCTGCAGCCTGGCGTCGGCGAGCGATTCCTACCACCGCCTGAGGTTCCGCCGACGCCGACCGACCTGCCTGTGGCAGAGGAGCTGGCAAACCAGGCGGCCGAACAACCCGTGTTGGACCTCGAGTCGCTCGAGCAGTTGGCCTGTCAAAACAATCCGACGCTGGTCCAGGCGCGGGCTCAGATTCAAGGCACGCTCGGCATGGCGATTCAGGCTGGCCTGTGGCCCAACCCGCGACTGTTCTATCGCCGGGATTTGATCGGACTCGATGGCACGCCAGGCAAGTTCGTAGGAGGCGTGGTCCAACAGGAAATACCCACCGGCAACAAGCTGCAATTGAGCCGCGCGAAATTCTTGACGCGGACGCGCGTGTCGGAATGGATCGCCATGCAGCAACAGTACCAAGTGCTCAACGATGTCCGCGTGCATTACTTCCATACGCTCGGCAGGCAGGAGATCGTTCGCCTGCAGAGCGAACTGCTCAAGAATGCCGAAGACGTCCTGCTGACGGCTCGCGAAATGTTTAACGTCGGCCAGGCGACGCGGGCGGAGGTCCATGTCGCCAACGTAGCCCTGCAGCAACAACGCCTGCAGCTGTTGGAGGCCGAGAACATGCTCCGCGAATCGTGGCAGACGCTCGCGGCGATGGTTGGGGCAGACCTTCCGCTGGCCAGCTTGCAAGGGCGTTTGGACGATCACTTGCCGATGATCGAGTGGGACGCTGCCCTGCTGCGACTGATGAACGAAAGTCCTCAGCTCATGCAAGCTCGCACCAAGCTGGAAGCCGACCGCATCACCATCCAGCGCGAACTGGTCCAGCCGGTGCCCAATATTTTCGTGCAGACCGGAGCCGGACAGAATTTTCAGGCCAACCAACCCGTGGGGCTGGCGCAGATTTTCATCGACGCGCCGCTGTGGGATTGGAATCAGGGCACGATCCGGCAGGCGCGAGCCGACTATGCGCGGCAAGATGCCGAGATACGCCGCGTCGAGCTAACCCTGCGCCAACAGCTAGGGACCGAGTACCGGCAATACATCGCCGCCTATCAGCACGTCGAGAATTTCGAGCAAGTCATTCTGCCCGAAGCACGCCGTGCCTACGAAGTTCAACTCGACAGTTACGAAGACGATCGAATTCGCTGGACCGATGTGCTCGCGTCGGAGAACGTCTACCTGCTGTTGCGGATCGGCTACGTCAACAGCCTGGTGCGGCTGCGCGCATCGGAAACTTTGATTGTGGGTTACTTGCTGCACGGTGGTCTGGTGACGCCTGAGCGTCCGACTCCGCCGGGCCACATCGATTCGACGCCGCGTCCGCGATAGCGCCCGCGCACCAACAACTGATATGCAAAGGATTGCCAATGTCTCGCGTTGCCAAGACGGCATTGCTGCTGGCCAGCTTGGTAGGCTGTCGCAGCGCCGACAGCCCGAGCCGATCGACCTTTGCCGAACTGGCCTCGAGCAGAACGGCTGGGGCGCTCGTCGACGATCGCGCGGCCCGGCCCGTCAGCGGCGCTGCGACCTCAGAGGTTCCTGCCGACCGAGCCGCCGCCGTCGAGTCGCCCACGCCGGAATCTTCGGCAAGTGTTGCTCTGGCGCCTATCGTGCCGGCTGCCTTCCAGCGGCCGCCCGACACGGCGAAGAAGAAAGACACCGAGAGCGGCGCCGAGCCGCTGTTTCGCCCCTCTCCCGAAGCGCTGCCGCGCGGGGAACTGCAGCCTGGAGTCGGCGAGCGTTTCCTACCACCGCCCGAGGTTCCGCCGACGCCGACCGACCTGCCGACGGCCGAGGCGCTGACCAACCAGGCGGCCGCACAGCCGCTGTTGGGTCTCGAGGCACTCGAGCAAATGGCCTGTCAAAACAATCCGACGCTCGTCCAGGCGCGGGCGCAAATTCAAGGCACGCTCGGCATGGCGATCCAAGCCGGATTGTGGCCCAACCCGCGACTGTTCTATCGCCAGGAGCAAATTGGGCTCGAAGGCACGCCAGGTGAGTTCCTGGGGGGCGTCGTCCAACAGGAGATTCCGACCGGCAACAAGCTGCAACTAAGCCGCGCGAAATTCTTGACGCGAACGCGCGTCTCGGAATGGATCGCCATGGAGCAGCAATACCAGGTACTCAACGACGTCCGCGTGCACTACTTCCATACGCTGGGCATGCAGGAGATCGTTCGCCTGCAGCGCGAACTGCTCAAGAATGCCGAAGACCACCTGCTGACGGTCCGCGAAATGGTCAATGTCGGCCAGGCGACGCAGGCCGAGGCCCACATGGCCAATGTAGCCCTGCAGCAACAACGTTTGCAGTTGCTCGATGCCGAGAACATGCTGCGCGAATCGTGGCAGACGCTCACGGCGACCGTCGGAGCCGAACTTCCATTCGCCGCTCTGCAAGGGCGGTTGGATGATCGCTTGCCGATGATCGAGTGGGACCCTGCGCTGGCCCGACTGATGGATGAGAGTCCGCAGCTCATGCAGGCGCGGACCAAGCTCGACGGCGACCGCATCACCGTGCAGCGGGAACTGGTGCAGCCCGTGCCGAATGTCTTCGTGCAGACCGGAGCCGGGCAGAACTTTGAGGCCAAGCAAGGCGTAGGCTTGGCTCAAGTCTTCGTCGACGCGCCAGTCTGGGACTGGAATCAGGGAACGATCCGGCAAGCCCGCGCCGACTATACGCGACAAGACGCGGAGATACGCCGCGTCGAACTAACCTTGCGGCAAAAGCTGGCGACCGAGTACCGCCAATACATCACGGCTTACCAGCGAGCTGAAAACTTTGAAAAGGTGATCCTGCCCGAGTCGCGCAGCGCCTACGAGATCCGCCTGGACAGCTACGAGGACGATCGCCTTCGCTGGACCGACGTGCTCGCATCGGAAAACGCATACTTGCTGCTTCAGATCGATTACATCAACAGCCTCGTGCAACTGCGCGAGTCCGAAGTGCTGATCATCGGTTACTTGCTACACGGCGGGCTGATGACGCCCGAGCGTCCGACTCCACCCGGCCATATCGATGCCACACCGCGGCCGCGCTAACGGTGGCGTCGCGGTCGATGCGGTCGTGCGCTGCGCGGCTGGACGCTCGCCAATGCCAGCTGGTAGGCTGACCCGGGCGGGCCGGCACCCAACCTTTTTTGAAACGGAGAGCTCACCGATGAGCGATCGCGAAAACACTCGCCGCCAGTTTCTCACCAAGGGAACTTCGTTGACGGTGGGCGCGCTGGCTGCGGGCAGCTTGCAGGCTCAGGAGAGCACACCCCGTCGGCCTGACCAGCCACAGGTTGCCGGTGACCGCGAGAACCGGTTCACGTCGTTCTCGCGCTACGAGCCTTCCTTTGGTGGTCCGCCCGAGAGCGACGAATACCTCGGCAAGCTCGTGCCGGGGCTTCGAGCGGCCGGGCAAGAGCCTGTTCCTTTCACTACGCCGGACCTCGGCAAAATTCCATGGAAAATGGTCGATGGCCGCAAGGAATTTCACATCTATTGCGAGCACGTGATTGGCGAACTGCTCCCCGGACATTGGATGGACTTCTTTGGATTCAACGGCAACATGCCGGGACCGACCATCGAGGCGTTCCAAGGGGACAAAGTCCGATTCGTGGTGCACAACAAACTGCCTGAGCCGACATCGGTCCACTGGCACGGCCTCGAATTGCCCGTTGATCAGGACGGAGTACCGGGCGTCACGCAAGATCCGATCAAACCGGGGGCGACATTCGTCTACGAATACGACCTGCACCAGGCGGGCACCTTCTTTTACCACTCGCACATGCCGATGCAGGAAGCCTTCGGCATGGTGGGCTTTTTTATTATTCATCCGCGCGTCGACTGGGATCCGCCGGTCGATCGCGACATCGGGCTGCTGTTTCAGAACTTTCGCATCGACCCCAACCAGACCGTGCCCGACTCGATGTCGATGGACTGGAACTGGCACACGATCAACGGCCGCAGCGGACCTTATACGACGCCGCTGGTTGTCAAGCATGGCGAGCGCGTGCGGATTCGCATCCTCGACTTCAGCCCGCAGCAGCACCATCCGATCCACATGCACGGTCATACCTTTTGGGTCACTGGCCATGAGGGCGCCCGCATTCCCAAGAGCGCGTGGGTACCGCGCAACACCCAACTGATCGCGGTAGCGCAGGCGGCCGACTACGAATTCATCGCGTTCAATCCTGGTGACTGGCTGCTGCACTGCCACATGGTCCATCACATGATGAACCACATGGTGCGGCAAGTCGGACCGCGGATTCGCGAAGACGTCGACACGATCGATTACAAGACGTCGATCAACAACCGGCCGCGGGTCAAATTGACACATGCCGGTGATCCGAAGTTCGACGTGCCCGGGTATCCCCAGATGATGCAAAGCCAGGGCTTTACCGACGCGGCGATGATGCAGATCAACGCTCGCCGCGAAACCAAGGGCATGCGCAAGATGTGGCACATGGGGGTCAAAGGCTTGATGACCGTGATCCGCGTGCTGCCCGAGGACTTGTACGCGCGGGTGATGGAAAGCGACGAAAAAATCGAGCCCGGTGAGATCTTCGACGAGATCGTGCGGCGGCGAAAAGAGAAGAACTCAGACCAGAACCAATAGTCCGTTTGATAAACCGCATCGCGCCCCGCACGTGGGCCGTTAGTCGCCTTTCGCGGAGCGGCATAGTCGCCTTTCGCTCTGCGAAAGTAGCGCGCACGCAGC
>JBQCJB010000429.1:0-6730 GCA_051953155.1 Aureliella sp.
GGGCACACCAGCGGCTGGCGGACGTTGGACCTGGTCGGCGTCTTGATCGGTTGCGTCGGTCCGGCGGTGTTGATCGCCGTTTGGACGTACGATGTCAGCGACTGGTCAACGAGTTCGGCGATAATTGGTCGCGGCCTGGGAACGCTGTTGGGACTAGCCATTGCCACCACGGGCTTCACCTATCCGGTATGGCGATACATCGATCGTTCGATGGCCGAGGAGGGGCAGGCAGTTTCGTCGCAGTTGAGCAAGCGGAAGACGCTCGGCCGCATGTTTTTGGGAGCCTGCCTGAGCGCGGTGGCTCTGCTGGGCACGTGGGGGACGACGCAGTGGGCCGTTTCCTGGTCGGGCAGCTTGAAAGATGCAGCCATTCAAGCCTCGGCAGAGGCTGGCCAGCCGCAAAGCCCGCCGAACCTGCTGCACCGATTCGCGACCCAATGGACGCAGATCGCCACGGCGCTCGGCGCGATCGTCGGGACGCTGCTGGCGGCTGCCCTGGGCGAGGCAATCGGACGACGCGCCACGTACTGTTGGATGTGCGCCTTGTCGATGCTGTCGGTCGTTTGGTTATATCAGGGGCACAACGCGTTTGGCCTGTCGCTCTTGACGGCGGCCTTTGTCGCCGGAGTGTTCACGGCGTCGTTTTATGGGTGGTTGCCGCTCTATTTGCCCGAACTGTTTCCGACCCGCGTGCGCGCGACGGGCCAAGGTTTCGCCTTCCACTTCGGCCGGATACTGGCTGCCATCGGTACGCTGCAAATGAGCAGCCTGCTGCCGTACTTCGATGGCTTTACAACCTATGCAGGCATACGCGGAGGTTACGCGGTCGCGTGTAGTTCACTGACCGCGATCTACTTGATCGGCATGGTCCTGATCTGGTTCGCTCCCGAAACCAAGGGCCAACCGCTGCCGGAATGAACCAGCCCCATCTAAACCACGCGATCATAGCCAGCATGTTGATCGTCGTGTTAGCGCTCGTCGCGCGCCACCCTCAACAGTGGTCGCGATTCTCGACTCTATGCCAAAATACCCTGGACCACTTTGCCGCTGACGTCGGTCAGCCGGTAGTCGCGGCCTGAATAACGAAACGTCAGCCGCTGATGATCGATGCCCAGCAGGTGCAGGATGGTGGCGTGCAGGTCGTGAATGTGGACGCGGTCTTCGATCGCGTGCATGCCGAATTCGTCGGAAGCTCCAAAGGTCGTTCCGGCTCGCGTGCCTCCGCCGGCCAGGAACATGCTGAAGGCCGTGTTGTGGTGATCGCGGCCTGGTTCCTTGGTGTTCTTGTCGATCTGAGCGTAGGGCGTGCGCCCGAACTCGCCACCCCATACGACCAGCGTATCTTCGAGCAGACCGCGAGCCTTCAAGTCATTGATCAAGGCAGCGCTGGCGCGGTCGCTGTCCGCGCACAGCCGTTGGTGCTTGGTGTTGTTGCTCGCGTGCGTGTCCCAGGGCTGTTTGTCCTTGTCACTGATGTAGTAGACCTGGACGAACCGCACACCGCCCTCGATCAACCGGCGAGCCAACAGGCAACTGCGGCCGAAAGTCGTCTCGCCATATTCGCGACGCACGGCTTCGGGTTCGCGACTGATATCGAAGACATCACTGGCCTCGCGCTGCATCTGAAAAGCCAACTCGAGAGCCCGGATTTGCGATTCGAGTGCCGGGTCGGTATCGCGGGCGGCCAGATGCAGTTGGTTGACGCGCTTGAGCAAGTCCAGTTGCTGCTTCTGCTCGGTGCGCGAGAGCTTGGGGTGCCGCAGATTGGCCAGCAGCCGATCAACTTGCATGTCGTTGGTGTTGACGGCCGTTCCCTGGAATTCGCCCGGCAGGAAAGCACTGTTCCAGAGTTGGGGGCCGACGACCGGCAGGCCTGGGCAGAGAACAACAAAGCCAGGCAAGTTCTGATTCTCCGTGCCTAGTCCATAGCTGACCCACGATCCGAGGCTGGGCCGCGTCGGTTGCTGGTGACCTGAATTCATCAGCAGCAGACCGGGCTCGTGATTGGGAACATCGGTGTGCATCGATCGGATGATGCACAGGTCGTCCGCACAGCGCGCCAGGTTAGGCAGAAGCTCGCTCATCACGTTGCCGCTTTCGCCATGGCTGCGAAAGCGAAACGGCGAGGGCATATAGCCGGCTTTGATCTTTCGTCCTTCCATGCTGGCGGGCATTTCTTCAGCGTGTTTGGCCAGCATGGGCTTGGGGTCAAACGTATCGACGTGCGACGGCCCACCGTTCATGAACAGGAAGATGACCCGCTTGGCGCGCGGCTGGTGATGCAGGCCGGTGGCTGGGCCTGGTCCGCTGGCCGCTGTGGCCTGCTGACCCAGCAGACCCGCCAGACTCAGCATCCCGAATCCAGCGCCGGAGGTCTGCAACATTTGTCGACGACTGACCGAAATGTCCATAATGGGTGCCTCTTCTGTCTAATCGACAAACATGAGTTCGTTGCTAGCCAACAGTACGTGCGCCAGTTCGGTCCAAACGCTCCGAGCCTGTTCGTCGTCCGAGGTATCGCCCGTCCGAGCTTGTAAATAATCTCGAAACGCTGAGAGTTCGTCGGCCGAGGGCTGTCGCGCCAAGACGTGCTGGAACAGGGCGCCGATTCGATCGTCCAGTTGCGCTTGCGGCGCGGCCTCGGCCGCCCACTGCGCCTGCGCGAGCATGAAGTCGCTGTTGAGGACGAACAGTTTTTGCAAGGCGGTCGTCGTTTTGGCTCGACGTTCTGCATGCGCATTCGGATCGGGGAAATCGAATAGCGATAGCAGCTTGTTCAACTCCAGGCGGCTGACCTCGCTATAGAGCGTGCGACGGCCGACTTGCGGATCCTGTGGATTGATGCTGGGACCGCCAATGCGGCGATCGAGGCGACCGGCACCTGCCAGAATCGAATCCCGCCACGCCTCGACGGATAGACGCTTGCGGTTCATGCGCGCCAGCCAGACATTATCGGGGTCCTTCGCGTCGGAACCCTCGGTCGCCAGGGTCGATTGCTGGTACGTGTTACTCAGGACGATCTCGCGCACCAGCCATTTGATCGACCAGCCCGCCTCGATAAACCGCACGGCCAGGTCGTCGAGCAATTCGGGATGGCTCGGCTCGGCGCCCAGTCGGCCAAAGTTGCTGGGCGTGGTCACCAGCGGGCGACCGATCAGCGCGGCCCAAATGCGGTTGACGATCACCCGCGCGACCAACGGGTTCTTGGGCTCGACCAGGGCTTCGGCCAATTCACGGCGGCCGCTGGAATCGGCTAACTGCCACGCCGGGGCCTGGTCGTCGCAAAGGACCTTCAAAAAGCCGCGTGGTGCGAGCGGGCCTTTGCGTTTGGCGTCGCCGCGAATCATGACCTGCAAATCGGTCGGTTTGCCGTCGCGCACGATATGCAGCGACTCTTCCGGCTTTTTCGCATCGCCCGAATCCTTCTTTTCGACGCTATCCTCGAGCGGGCGATTGAACATCGCCGTGCTGGCGAAGACGCCAGCCAGCGCATAATAGTCTTCGGTCGGGATCGGATCGTATTTGTGATCGTGGCAGCGGGCACAGGCCACTGTCAGCCCCAGCACGCCGCGCGTGACCACGTCGACTCGGTCTTCCCATTCGTCGGCCATCACTTCCGGTGAACCGCGGTTGTAGTATTTCGGACCGAGGCCGAGAAAGCCTAGCGGACGCAAATCGCGCGGTTCCGCCGCTTCGAAGAGGTCGGCCGCCAACTGCTGACGAATGAAGCTGTCGTAGGGCAGGTCGCCGTTGAACGCTTCGATCACCCAGTCGCGATAGTGGTACGCGTTGGGATAGCAGAGCGAGCGATCGTTGCCGACGATGTGCGCCTGATCTTCGGCGTATCGCGCGATGTCCAGCCAGAGCCTAGCGAAGCGTTCGCCGAACGCGGGCGAGGCCAGCAGTCGGTCGACAAAGCGAGGCCACGCATCGGCCCGCGTATCCGACGCAAAAGCTTCGATGGCCTCAAATTCCCCCGGTAAATCGCACAAGTCGAGCGTCGCTCGCCGGGCCAAGGCGCGGCGCTCCACAGGCTGGGCGGGCATCAGGTCGCGGGCTTCCATGGCCGCCAAGACGAAGCTATCCAGCCGCCCGAGCGGCCACTGCCGACCCTGTACTTCGGGCAGTGGTTGCGGGCGCGGCGGTTGGAACGACCAGAATTTCCGAGCTGCATCCCAGTCCACCGAACTGGGCCGCGGCGGCGGAGCACTTTCCGAGACCCGCGGATCGACTGCGCCGTCTGCGATCCACTTTTCAAAGTTGCGCACGACTTCCGGTGGCAGCCGGCGGTCGGGCGGCATTTCCAGCGAGTCGTACTGGAGCGCCTTGACGATCAGACTGTTGGCGGGATCGCCAGGCACCAGCGCTTTACCGCTGGCCCCGCCGGTCAACACCGCGGCGCGCGTATCCAGCAACAGTTCCCCTTCGACGTTGTCGGCGCCGGCCGAGTGGCAACTGTAACAGTGTTCGACGAGCACCGGACGAATATGCTTTTCGAAGAACTCGATCTTGGCCGAGTCGAGCGCCGCAGGTTCGTTGTCGGCCGCGTGCACACGAAGGTGACAAGTGGCGACGAGCCCAAGCGCGAAGAAACAGGCAGCCAACGCTATCTTCATGGGCGACGACTACTATGATTTGGGAGGAAGGAATGCTGCGGCGGGATTCCAACCATTTTAGCGATCGGCCACAATCGGACGCAAGCTCTCAAGGCCAGGCGGTCATGCCAGGCGGTCATACTGAAGTTGAAACCTCGGCTGGCACACACCCGCATTCCCACTCTACGCGTCACACATTCCCATCGTCACCGATTACTCGAGAAGGCGGACTGACATGCAACAACTATTGGGCTGGAAACTGACCTGGGCGGCCGTCGCGGCCAGTTGCGGACTTTTGTGGCAGGCTGCGGCGCCAGTCCAAGCTGCTGAGCCAGAGTCCAAAATTCCAGAGGGCTATAGTCTGGTCTTCTCCGAAGATTTCGATTCCGAAGCCTCGCTGGCGAATTTCGAATTCTCCGATCCCAAAGCCTGGCGCTGGAGCCAGCAGGGTAAGACCAGCGGTGCTCTGGAGCTGTTTCAGCAAAGCAAGTACGAGACCAAGTACCGGTCGCCATTCAACATGGCCATGATCGCTTCGAAACGCTGCGGCGACTTCGTCGTCGAACTCGACATGAAGCAAACGGGTAAGGAATACGGTCACCGCGATATGTGCGTGTACTTCGACTTTCAATCGCCGACGAAGTTCTACTACACCCACCTGGCGACCAGTCCGGACGCCAACGCGCATAATATCTTCATCGTCGATGAAGCGCCCAGAAAGTCGTTCGCGCCGATCTCACCCAAGGGAATTGATTGGGGCAGCGATTGGCAGCACGTGCGGGTCGAGCGGCAGGGAGACGACATTCGCGTCTATTATCAAGACATGACCAAACCTGTCTTGTCAGCCAAGAACGGCACCTTCCATTCGGGCTATGTCGGCTTCGGTTCGTTTGACGATACCGGCATGATCGACAACGTGCGGCTCTGGTCGCGAGAGGCCACCGATGGCCAACGACCTTTGTTCAAGAAGTAGGACGCTGGAGCACTGCGCGATTGGACCGCCAGGCGTCAGGCGTCGAGCACGACTTGGCCGACCGGCTGGGCCACGCACGCCAGGGCTTCATCGTTTTCGCAGCGGGCGGCCGGTTCGCGGGCGTAGCGCACCGCTCCCTGGCGCAGTTTCAATCGGCAAGTGCCGCAGGCACCCGTGTGGCACGCAGCCGGCAGCTCGAGCCCTTGCTCCTTGGCTGCTTGCCAGATGGTTTTCGCTTCGGTGTTCGTCGGCACCTCGATTCCGCTGACTGAGAAGCGCAGCGACCAGGGCTCGCTCGCCACCGGTTCTGCAGGGCTGGTGGCGACGATTCCGGTGCCGAACGATTCAAAATGGATCTGCGCGCGAGCGACGCCGGCCGCGACCAGGCCGTCGACCATCGACGTCATCCAGGTGTCGGGGCCGCACATGAAGACCTGCATCTGCTCGGGTTCTTCGAAGGCTTGCAGGATGTCGCTTGAATCCAATTTGCCCAGGCGGGCCACGCCATGCGGCACGTCAGGCGGGCTGGCCGCGCGACTGAAGTAGCTCATCACACGCAGGCTCGGGCACTGCGCCTGCCAGTTGTGCAGCAGGTGTCCGAAGGGCCAGTGGCGCTCGTCCTGAGCCTGGAAGAAAAGCCGCACAGGCCGATTGGGCTGTTGCTCTAAAACGACCTTGAGCATGCTGATAAGTGGCGTGATCCCGACGCCGGCGGCCAAGAGGGCCAGCGGAGCGGTCGATTCGTCATTGAGCGTGAACTCACCGCCGGGACCATGCACTAGCAAACAATCGCCGACACCGATGCGGTCGTGCAACCAGGCACTCAAGCCGGCCGACCGGCCCGGCGGCGAGTGTGTCTCGGCCGAACCGGCGACGCGTTTGACGGTGATCCGCCACCAATCTTGACCTGGCCGATCGCTCAGCGAGTAGCATCGCGTTGGCATTCCATGGCCCCCCAGGGCTGGACGCACGGCAATGAACTGGCCTGGGCGAAAATCGGGCAGGGCTGCTCCGCCCGGATCGCGGAGATAGAACGAACGGCAGTCCGCCGACTCGTCGACGATTTCAATCACTTCGACGACCCGCCAGGCGACTCCCGCAGCCGAGCCGGTTTGCCAGTTCAGTTCGCTTGCCAGCCGGGCATGCTGCGTCTCGCGGCGGA
>JBQCJB010000430.1:0-2367 GCA_051953155.1 Aureliella sp.
GGCCAGCAGATGCGCCGCAGTCAGGCCGACGCGTCAGTCGACGATCGGGAACTGCTCTCGCGCATGGTCCGCCACAGCGAACCGGAGCCCGAAAGCGGACTGGTCCTCCCCGGCCAAAGCTCGACACCCGAAGGGGGCCAAAGCAAACTCTGGCTCCCGGGCAGCTGATCGCTGTCCGCGAAAATGAACGTCCCTTTGCTCCGCTAAAGCTCGAACACCCGCGCAATCGCCCGCTCTTGCGCCCACTTCGGCTTGACTCGTCATCCAGCAGGCGGACCTGAGGGCTATGGGGGAGGCCACGGGGCTTCCCCATAGCGACTCGATCTCATCTCGCGCGCGAAACGCTGCCGCCTGACCGACACCAAGCAGCTCGGCGAACCGCTTGTTCTGCAAACGCTTGGGCGGGCGGAGTCGTGACACTTGCGCTAAAACCAATCGGTACGAGTGTGAAATTCCCATTAACCCGCCTCGATTGGATCGACAGTCGCCTGTCAGTTTTGTAAAGTCGTGCAAACCAACCATTCGATCAAACTAGTCCACGCGCTCAGGGAATGGTGCTGGTCGGCTGCGGGTTTATCGATTCCGCAAGGTTGGAGAACTATTATTACAGGTGCGTTTAGTCGTTTTTGTTCACGATATAAGGGTATTTGGATGTTGAGAAGAACCAGTCCTCGTCGAGGGTTCACGCTCGTTGAACTGCTCGTTGTCATCGCCATCATCGGCATTCTCGTCGGTCTTTTACTGCCAGCTGTTCAGGCTGCTCGCGAAGCCGCGCGCCGCATGCAGTGCTCCAATAATTTGAAGCAGATCGGGCTGGCGCTGCAGAACTACCATTCGACGTTTTCCGCTCTGCCAGCCGGCAGCAATGGGCTGCCGAACGCGGCTGGCACCAATTTCAACGGTCACGGTTGGACCTGGCATGCCAACATCCTGCCCCAGCTCGAACAAACGGCGCTTTTCCAAGCGATCCAGGGTCCCGACGGCATGGGCAATGAGAACGGCGACCAGAACAAAGGCAAGCCCTTGGTGGTCCGCCAAACGACCCTTCCGGTTTTCTGGTGCCCATCGCAGCCCGATGTCCGCGGCGGCAGCCAGAAGAACGGCTACCAGCCGTCCAACTACAACGGCAACATGGGGACTCGGATCGGCAACGGCAACGACAACTGCATTTGCACCGGCATCGCCAACCTCAACGACATGATGACCAAACCCTGGGGTTGCATGAACGGCAACGGCATCTTCTTTGTTCGGCGGAGCATTAAGTTCAGCGACGTGATCGATGGTTTGTCGAACACCATTTTCGTCAGCGAGGTTCCCGACACTGGCGGCAACGCCCAAGGTGGTTTCGGTGCCGGGTGCGACCGTCGCGTCATATTCTCCAACGGCGCGGACGCCAACCCGCCGCAGGAAATGACCGAATACTTGATCGCGGCCGAGGGCAACGATCCGATCAACGGCGGCGCCGAGGAAGCGGCCGGCAGCTGGCACACCGGCGGAGCCTTTTTCGCCATGGGCGACGGCAGCATCCAATTCTTGTCCGAAAACATGGACATGAAGACCTACCAAGCGATCTGTACCCGAGCCAACGGCGAAGTGGCTGATTTTTTGAAGTAGTCCCGCGGTCGATTTTGGAAAAGGAACAAGTCTAAAAGTGAGTTATCAAGTGAGTGGAAACCGATTTCGTACGTGGCTGCTTGTCGCCGGTATGTTGATGCTCTTTCAAGCGGGATGTGGCGGGCCGAGTGATCAACCCGAACTCGGACAAGTCACCGGCACCGTTACGCTCGACGGCAAGCCTCTGAGCGGCGTGGCCGTCGTCTTCCAGCCGGTCAGCGGCCGTCCGGCCACCGGCATGACCGATGCCGAGGGCAAGTACGAGCTGACGTATATTCGCGAGACGAAGGGAACGAAAGTCGGTTCGAATCGAGTCGAGATTGCTCCGAGCGAAGACGGCGAGGCAGAGGAATCGGCCGACGAAGGCGAGGAGAGCGCGGCCGGTGCCCCGCAAGCCAAGCCTGGCAAACCCAAGGTTCCGGCGCGCTACAACGTGGAGAGCGAACTGAAAGTAGACGTCAAACCGGGCGAGAACACGTTCGACTTCAAACTCGAATCATAGCCCGCAGCTGGCGGCGGCACCTACTCTCTCTGGGCGCTCGAAGGACTCTTCTGCAGCTGAGAACCAGTGCCTCCGTGGGAACCACCAGCTTCCCACGGAGGCCTTTTTCTTGCCTCTCTCCACGAAACCCAACCGCCCCCCTCGCCCCACTCTAAAACCAATCAGTCTCCCCCTCGCCCCGCTTCGGGGAGAGGGGGCCGGGGGGTGAGGGGCCAGCGCTTCCAATCGCGCTTCGATTGCGCCGCAACGCT
>JBQCJB010000431.1:0-6690 GCA_051953155.1 Aureliella sp.
CGACGTTGCCGCCTCCGGCGTTGCTTGGAAAAACGTCGGCCACGCCGGTGGAGGCTAACGGAACGACCTTCGCTGCCAATGCGCTCGATTCGGGGCCGGGCTGGCGGGCCGTGGGCGAAGAGCTGAAAGAGCACTTGGACAAGTGCGAAAGTTTGCTCGCCCGCCACGCCTATCTGTCGGCGCGCGAGGAAGCCAATCGAGGCCTGCTGCGATTGATGCGTTTGCTGGATCTGCGGCAGAACAAATTCAGCTGTGAACCGGCGTGGTCCCGAGCGCAGCAAGCGCTTCGCGAGGCCGAAGATTTCACGGCCCTTCAACGGATCGCCGAAGACTCGGACCTGTTTGCGCGTTTGATTCAGTCCCACCAGACGCCGGCGCTGCGCGAGGCGCAGCTCGACGAGCTGACGCCGCTAGCGGCCGCACAGCACTACCGCGCCTACGCCGAAAAGTGTCTGGTCGAAGCGTCGCAAGGTCATCCCTGGTGTGCCGAGTTGTATTATTGCATCGGCCGCACACTTCAGGCGCAGGGCGAAGCCGCTGGGCACGACAGCGACGCGCTTCTGCAGCAGGCGCTGACCTTCTTTCGCGCCGCCGACACGATCCAACCAAGCAATGCGACGAACTCCAATCAGCTTGGCTATGTGCTGTTGCGAATGGATCGGCCGCGTGAGGCGCTGGCACAGCTGAACCAGACGGTGCGCTTGCCCGATTGTCCGCTGGAGAGCTGGCAGAATTTAGCGTTCGCCAGCACGCGGCTCGGCGATCGGCAGACGGCCCAGTGGGCTACGCAAAATTACTTGGCGCTCAAGTCGCAAGGCAAAGAACCGAGTGCCCCGACCGGGACGCTGGTCGAGGTCGACCCGCGCCAATTCGCAGCTCTCAGCCCCTACACCAGCGGTCCACAGCCGGCCGCCGCTCCGGCCAGTCCGGCTGCTGCACCGGCTCTGGAATCGCCCACCTCGCAGCCGGCCGCCGCCCGCACGGCCGCGAGGCCAGCCAGCGGCTTTTTCCGCTGAAAACCCTACGCTCCGTCGTCACGTTCCATCGGAATGACTTAGCATGACCCGGCACAAAATCCTAATGAAGGCGGCGCTGACCCTGGGCGCTTTTTGGGCGACGATGGCCGCGACTGCTTCAGGTCAAACTCCCTCTCTCCAGCCGCCCGCCAAGACCGCGCCGCAAACAACCCAGGACTCGATGACTCCCACGGCGCCTGTGCCCCCCGCACCGCTGGACTGGCAGTTGCCGATCACGTACGACAAGTGCGGATACACAGCCTGCAACCTGCCGCCGCAACCCACCGTTGCCGGCGGCGGTTGCCAACCCTGCATGACGGCGATCGACTGCGCGGACTCGCCGTTTCCTCAGCGGTGGTGCGACGCGCGGGCTTACAACTTCCAACCACTGCGGCAGGGAGAACATCTCGGGCCGGTGCGATTACCTTCGACCCAGGACTACCGCTTGCGGGTCGGCGATCGCTTGCGGTTCGTCTACAGCGCCTCGCAGAGTATGCAGTCGAGCCAGTATCGGCTGATGGTCGGGGATGAACTGCTGATCGAATCGCTAACCGACGATTCGATCAAGCAAGGAGACCTGGCTACGCGGGGCACTCAGATTCAGCCCGACGGTTTCCTGTACATGAAACTGATCGGCATGGTGCGCGCCGAGGGGCTGACCATTCCGCAGCTGCGCCGCAATCTCGAGATCGCCTACCGCGACAAGATCATCAATCCGGCGATCGACGTGACCCCAGTCCGCACCAATGTCAAACTGACCAGCATCATGGCCTCGGTCGACAACCGGGGTGGTGCGGGCGGGCAAGTCTTTCCCGACTTCGTCCATCAAGACGGCACCGTTCGCTTGCCCTCGATCGGCGCGGTCTGTGTTTTGGGGCTGACGCTCGACGAGGTAAAGCGCGAAATCAATTTGCGTTACAGCCAGGAGGTCTGGGGCCTAGAGGTCGAACCGATCATCGATCAAGAGGCTAGCCACTTCGTCTACGTTTATGGCGAAGTCAACCGGCCGGACCGTTACCAGTTGAACGGGCCGACGTCGGTGACTCAGGCCCTAGCCATGGCGCAGGGCATCAAGCTCGGAGGCAACGCGCGGCAAATTGTCATCTTCCGCCGAGCTGAAGATTGGCGCATGTTAGCGACCCGGATCGATATCCGCGGTGAAGTGCTCGGCAAAGTGCCGACGCCCGCCGACGAGATTTGGCTACGCGACAGCGACTTGATCGTCGTGCCGCCTACGCCGATCAAACTCTTCGATAACTTCGTCCGTCAAGTCTTTACCGACGGCATCTACGGCATCGTACCCTTCAACGGCTTCAGCATCACGCGGTTCCAGCAAGCGAGCATCCAATAAGCGAGCAAAGATGCGCGAGCAGCCAAGTGAAGAGTGGCGGCTAGCGTTCGAGCTCGTCATACAGCTCCATAAACACTTCGCGCAAGTTGCCGTCGTGCTTGTCCAGTAACGTGCGCAGACGCTCGGTATCGAGCAGCCTCTCGCGCTCGGCCGATTCGAGCGAATGGCTGGTCAGCAGTTGATCGAGCAGTTGCTGGGCGAGGATCGGGTCGGCCTCGGTTTCCGTCAACGTCGGCAGCCAGGTCGGTCGATGGGAGGTGACGAGCAGTCCAGCGCCGGCGATTTGCGTCCGTGCCAGCACCATGCCGCGAACTACGCGCGAGAGTTGTTCGTAGCCGTCGATGACTAGCAACGATCCGCGTTGCGACCAGAGCCGTCGCGACTGGACGACCAGCCGCTGCGACGCCAGACGACCGCGGAGCTTCAGCCAAACGATGGCTCGACCATTCGAGCTGACCTTGCCCGCGTCTTCATGCTCGGGCAATGTGTCACCGTAGCTGGACGCGCGCAGCACGACCTCGCCGAGCAGCGGCACGAGATGTTCGAGCAGTGTCGATTTGCCCGAGCCATGCGGACCGACGATGGCGGCGCGGTAGTCGAACCGCTTGCTCAAACGATCGCGGAGAACTTCGAGCGTCTGACCACGTTGCGGATGCCAAGGTAAGCGACCTGGCGCCACAAACCGCGTGGCCAGCGGGTTAGACTTCACGCGTTACGTGGCCGAGATAGAACGGTTGCTCGGCGCTGATCTCGCGACCACCTTTGAGGAACAATCGCAGGCGCACGCACCAGCGGATCTTCATCAACCGCCCTTCGTAGCTGAGCGGGCACAGAGGCAGTTTGGTCGAGAGCGTCCGCGGCTGCTGCAGCGATCGTTCGGAGAGCTGCGAGCCGGACAGACGCTCGAAGAAATGGACCCCGATGTCCTCCGAGCCCTTGCCTTCGGTCGTCCACAACACGGAAGCCTCGAGACCGTCGATGCTTTCGGCAGGCACGCGATGGATGCTGAATTCGAAATCGAGAGTGTCCCCGGGCTCCAGACCGGCATGCAGAGAAAGCAGCCGCAGGCCTATGGCGGGTTCGGTCCGACGCGTAATGCGCTCGCCGGTGGATGAACCACGACGGGAAAACTTCGGCAAAACGATGGCCACCGAGTGCTGTCTCCTTCTACAACAACTTTCCAGACTATCGCGTTGTGCTGCCCCTGGAACGAGTGCATCGTATCAGATGGCAGCCGGAACAGGCAGTCCATTTCCAGCGGTTGTTCGGGCTCCGACCGACAATTCTCTCGCTCACAAATGACATGCCGAACGACCGGGACACGCTCGGTCCGGATGTCTGTGCCCTGCTGGTAAGTACTTTCCTCGTAACAAACCAACGCGATCGAGAGGCGCCGAAAAGCCACTCGCCCATACTGACATAGATATAACGTGAATTGCTCGCCGGGCAACAGCGGTATCCGACTTATTTCCGCAATGGTCGGACCCAATCCGCTAAGCCGTCTAAAAAGGCGGAAAAACCACCGTGCGGCATAAATGCCCGCCGCGGCGAACGGCGCGAGCAGGACCAATAAAAACCAGCTGGTCGTTCCCGAGGCGAATCTTTCCACCGCGATGACCGCCAGCACAGCTAGCAAACCGTTCCAGGCGACGGCGAACGAAAAACTTAGAATTAATGGTGCAATTTCCCCGCGCTGGCCAGCCAGTCTGTACGCCAGGCGTTCACCCGGGCTGTCGGTGAACGGTTGCAGGTTCGGAACGTTGGGCAGTTCGACCGATGCGCCGGGACCGCGCGAGCGCCGCTGGTGCTCCCGCTCGGCTTGCTGGGCAAGAGCCGAGCGGAGTTCGGGCGAGGCCACCGTCTGAGCGACTCGCAAGATCAACCCAGTCAGACCGATGACCACGAAGGACAGGCTGGCAAACACCATCAGCCAGAATCCAAAGCCGACGCGAATTATTTGCGAGTCGGGCCAGAAGAGCTGCCAGGTACCGACGATCGTTAGCGATACAATGCCCAGGAGAAACAGTATTCCGAAAAACGCGGCTTCGCCCACACTGCCGATGACCCACCAGCCGCTCATGCGGCCGCCGCGCTTCTTTCCCCACAACCGAACCAGTTTCGACACACGAGGCTCCTGATGACTCCATCCCGATCGTCTACCCATGCGCTCACTATCATACTGAGCTTTTCGACAGTCGTGCTGGGTATCTCCGTCGCAGCGAGCGAACTTCGCGCAGGGGACTGGCCAGGGCTGCTCGGACCGATGCGCAACGGTCAGGCGATCGCCGAGCAACCTCTAGCGCCGGCTTGGAATGCTACGCCGCCTAAGCTGCTTTGGCGCTTCTCCGTCGGGGCTGGCTACGCGGGGGCGGCGATCAAAGACGGCCGTGTTTACTTGTTGGATCGCGACAGTCAAAACGAGCGGCTGACGGCCGTCGACCTCGAACGCGGTCGACAGCGTTGGCAAGCAGTTTGGCCTGCGAGCTACTCCTCGTCGATGGACCCCGATAGCGGTCCGCGAGCCGTCCCGACCGTTGCCGATGGTTTGGTCTTCTGCTATGGGGCCGGTGGCGATCTGGTCGCGGTCGACTCGGACTCGGGAAAGATCCGGTGGCAGCGGCCGCTTCTCAAAGAACTCGACGCCGACGAGGGGTACTTCGGCGCCGGCAGTTCGCCGCTGGTCACCGACGGCGTCGTCGTCGCGGACATAGGTGGCAAGCTGGGTGGCATCGTCGGCCTGGATTCGCAAACGGGCAAAACTCTCTGGAAGGCCACCGACTATGACGCCAGCTACTCGTCACCCATTGCCCTTCAGATCAACGGCCGCCCAACGACTTTAGTGGAAACGCGGCTGCGCACCGTCCTGGTCGACGTCCAATCGGGCAACGTCCTCAGCGAGATTGACTTCGGCATGCGAGGTCCGACCGTCAACGCCGCGACGCCCTTGCCGCTGGGAAACGACCAGTTCCTGCTGACAGCCAGTTACGGCATCGGCGCGCATCTGCTCCAGATTAAAGGCGGCAAGCTCGTGCGCCAGTGGAAGAACACGAACCTGCTATCGAGCCAGTACAACTCGCCCGTGCTGATCGGCAATACGGTCGTCGGCGTCGATGGCCGCGAGGACTTCGGCGATGTGTTCTTGAAAGGGATTCGAGCAGGCACGCAAGACGTACTGTGGCAAGAGCCGCTGCCCGGACCCACGCACTTGATCGCCGTCAACGACCAACTTTTGCAATTGGTCGTCAACGGGGAACTCAAGCTTGCTCGGTTATCTGGCGACGGCCTCAAGCAGACCGCAACCTTTGCGCTGCCGCAAAGCGACGCTCCGCCGGGCGTTTATCGCGCGCTGCCTGCACTGGCCAATCACATTCTCGTCGTGCGCCACACGCAAGGTGCGGCCCGCGGCGAATTTTTAGCTTACCGGCTGCCGTGATCACCTCGCGGCAGTCGAAGCCAGCATGGGTTGCCAGCACGCGATTTCAGCGAAAGCTGGAAGCGCGCGATAGTCAGCGATTGAGCTTGATGGTCGAGATTGGCGGCCAATCATTCCTTGAGCAGGCGGGCGACTAGATCTTCGATCGTTTTATCGGCGGTCGCCCCTTGCCAGTTCAGCTCGCCCTGCCACCAAAAACGAATGTAACCCTGCTTGTCGACGACGTAGACAGTGGGCCACATGGTGTTCGACCACGCATTCCAGTTGGCGCTTTCCAGATCGATCAGCACTGGAAACTGAAACTCGTCTTTCTTCGCCGCCGCCAGTACTTTGGAAACATCGCGCTCGGCCGCCGTTTCCGGCGTTTGGATTCCGATCAACTCGACGCCTTTGGGGGCCAGCGATTTTTGCCAACGATTGTAGATCCCGAAATTCGCTTGGCAGTTGCTGCACTGAAACGCGTAGAAGTGGACCAAGACTACGCGGCCACGCAGGCTGGCCAGCTGTGCCGGACTGCCGGACCATGAACCGGAATCGATCAATTCCGGAGCCAGCGGATAGATCCGTTCCAGCTTGGCCGTGTCGAGCAGGGAGCCGACGGCCAAATGCAATCGCCGTTGTTGTTCTGATGTCAGCAGTTGAAAACCTTTTTCGGTTTCCGCTTTCTTGGCAGCCCGCGCGGCGCTAGTCGCTTTCGAGTCGCTCTGTCCCTCGCGCGTCGCCGCCTTGGCAGCCAAGTCGTCGGTCGCTGCAAATAGCTTGTCGAGCTTGCCGCGTTGATCGGTGGTCAGTCGCAGGTAATCGGCGATCTCAGGTCGGGCGAGCATGCGCACACCTTGGGCCTGCAATTCCAACTGCCGCAGCCTGGCGACGGCATCGCCACCGAGAGT
>JBQCJB010000432.1:0-4008 GCA_051953155.1 Aureliella sp.
CTGCTGGCTGCGCCCTGCGGAGCAGTCAATTCGAGACCATCGCGAACCTTCTTCTCCAGTTGCTCCAGCAGCGACTGGCCGTAGGCGTCCGATCCGATCACGATCGCAGCCGCGATGCCCAGACAGGCTGTCCTGAGAAAACTGATCCGCTGCTGGTGCATCCGCTAGCCCTCCTTTTTCAATCCGTGCTGATTCCATCCGTGCTTTTTAGTCTGCGCCGTTTCGATCCGTGCTTTGGCTTCTGTCAACAAAGCGCTCCGGCTCGTCGATCCATCTGTATTGTAGGGAAGGCCACTGGAAAGGACAAAGTGCCAACTGGTTCAGCGATCGCCGATCAGCACGCCTTGAAAGTACTCCAGCTCGCGCGCAATGCCCTGTGCCAGATCGCCGACTTGCAGGTCTGGAGGCAAGACGCCCCAGGCGTACGTTTCGACTTCAAAGTCGCCCGTAAACCAGGGACGGCCAGCGACCTGAAGCTCGCGGCGGGCGTGCACGCATTGGGTGGCAATCGCGATGTCCTCGCGCGTGGCTTTCAGCAAACCGAAACATTCCGCATAGATGGGCACGTGAAAATGGATGCGCCATGGCTGGTCTGGATAGGCAGCGTCCGAACTTGAACACCAGTTGCGGAGCGCGATGGGCAAATCTTCGACCAATTCGACTCGGCCGTCGCCCGGTCCGACGCGAGTCGTCTGGTGGAGGTAGCGCGGTTCGTCGAATCCCAACAACTGCCCTGCCATCGCTCGGCCACCACTCTCATCGCCGGCGACTTCTTGCCAAGGAACTTCCACCGCCGAGGAGACCTGCAGCTTGCCGATGCGGATTTCGTTGTCGGCATAGGCTTGCAGCGCGTCGCCCTGCGATTCGAACATGACTGCGCTGTGACAGATGTCATGGCACACGGTGATGTGCCGCCGCACCGATTCGCTGTGGCCGTCGAACACGAATTGCTGGAGAAAGTCGATCACCTCCTGGGCGCGGTTCAGCACGCAGCCCGGTTCTGGTTCGATGGCCAGGACGATCTCGCGGCCGGTGCGCTGGGCTAGCGAGCTGAAATGAGTTGCGACCGTCCGCAAATGGGTGGCGGCTTGAGCAAACTGGTCTGCCTGCCAAGGGCGATGTGGCCAACCCAGCGGCACGGTCGAGATCGATCCACCTTGCCCCTCAGGCAACAATCCGGCCAGGATGTCCCCCAGCAGGCACGTGTATTCGACTCGCGCGGTATCGAGCCAATTCGGTTCGTAGACGGCATGTTTAACGACCGCCTGATGAAAATCTCCTTGGGGGAATCCGTTGAAGGTGTACGCTTTCAGTCCACGGTCGGTCAGCCAATCCCCGAACCGGGCCACTCCATCACTTTGGGCCAATTGCCGGGCTGCCCGTTCAGCCAGCCAGAGGCCGACTGGCAAGCGCCCGTGAGGCGCGACCAGCTGGCGAACCCGCATGGCGACTCGCTCGAGATTGGCTTGCGCGTCGAGCAGTGTGATGCCGGCATGCACGTTGGTGCAGTAGCCGAAAAGATAATCGTTAGCGTTGGTTGTCATTGGGCCCCGCCAGTGGACGTGTCGCTCGTCAAAAGACGTATCGATGATTGAACGAGCCGAGGCCGGCAATTCTAATTGATCCGGTTAGACACCGCACCCGCACCTTTTTCTTCAAGGATCACTGCCGTGCCATTGGCGACTCGTTTCCTGGCCGCGCTTCCTGCGCGGGCTTGGCTGGCCGTCTGCATGATTGGCTTTGCCATTTCGCCGGCCAGCTTTTCACCAAACGACGGGCGCATGTGCGCACAGGATGTGACCAATCACAAATATGGCCAAGAAGACAAATTTCGACAGTTGGATGAGACGCTGCCGACGCCCAACGGCTATCGAGCGGCAACTGGCGAGCCCGGCCCTCACTACTGGCAGCAAGCGGTCGACTATGTAATCGACGTCAAGTTGGATGACGAAGAAAGAACGATCACCGGCCGGGAAGAGGTCACCTATCACAACCATTCGCCAGCATCGCTGCGCTATCTGTGGCTGCAACTGGATGCCAACATCTTCAGCCCTGATTCCGATGCCAACCGCGTGCGGACCTTTTCCATCGGATCGCAGTTCTCGCTGGACGAGTTCCATGCGTTGATGGCTCGCCAAACGTTCGACGGAGGCGCGAAAATCACCGAGGTCAGCGACGCGCAAGGCAAGCCTTTGCCGCACACGATCGTCAAGACGATGATGCGCATCGATCTGCCAACGCCGCTCGCACCATCGGAATCGTACCGATTTCACGTCGCCTGGAATTATCGCATCAACGACGCCAAATTGATTCCGGGGCGAACGGGTTACGAATTTTTCGAAAAAGATGAAAACTGTATTTATGAAATCGCACAGTTTTATCCGCGTCTGGCCGCCTTCTGCGACGTAACCGGGTGGCAGCACAAACAGTATTTGGGGCAAGGCGAATTCACGCTCGAGCTAGGCGACTATCTGGTCAAGATCACCGCGCCGGCCGACCACGTGGTCGCAGCGACTGGCGTACTGCAAAATCCCGGTGAAGTGCTTTCGGAGGTTCAGCTCGAGCGACTGAAAGCGGCCGGCGACAGCCGGGTGCCGCAGTTCATCGTCACGCCCGAAGAGGCGCTCGAGAACCAAAAAGAAAAATCGAGCGCCGAGAAAACTTGGGTGTTCCACGCTCAAAACGTTCGCGACTTCGCCTTCGCCAGCAGCCGCAAATTCATTTGGGACGCTCAAGGGCATCAAGTCGACGGCCGCCGCGTCATGGCCATGTCGTACTATCCCGAAGAAGCCGAGCCGCTGTGGAGCAAATACTCGACGCACGCCATTATCCATACTCTCAACGTCTACAGCCGCTACACGTTCGCTTATCCCTATCCCACGGCCATCAGCGTCAACGGCCCGGTCTACGGAATGGAATACCCGATGATCTGCTTCAATGGTCCGCGGCCGCTAAGCGATCGAACATATTCCGACACGACCAAATACGCACTGATCTCCGTAATCATCCACGAAGTAGGTCACAACTATTTCCCGATGATCGTCAATACGGACGAGCGGCAATGGACTTGGATGGACGAAGGCATCAACACCTTCTTGCAGTATCTGGCCGAACAGGAATGGGAAAGCGACTATCCATCCCGCCGCGGCGAACCGGCTGACATCGTCGGTTACATGCTCAGTACCAATCAGGTGCCGATCATGACCAACAGCGAGTCGCTGCTGCAGTTCGGCAACAACGCGTACGCCAAGCCGGCTACAGCCTTGAATATTCTTCGCGAAACGATCCTGGGACGCGAGCTGTTCGATTACGCGTTCAAGGAGTACGCCCGGCGTTGGCAGTTCAAACGTCCGATGCCGGCCGACTTCTTTCGCACGATGGAGGACGCCTCCGGCGTCGATCTGGATTGGTTTTGGCGCGGCTGGTTTTATACAACCGACCACTGCGATATCGGTCTTGAAAAGGTCCGCTGGTTGGTCCCCGACAAGGGCGATCCCGACGAAGCGGCCGCCCGCCAACGCGAAGAGAAGGCCAAGCGGACGTTGTCGCTGTCCGACCAACGCAATCAGGAACTAGCCAAACGCGTCGAGCAGTTTCCGGATCTGAAAGATTTTTACAATTCGTATGATCCGCTGGAGGTCACTGCCGAATCGCGCGAAGCCTATCAACGCTTCCTCAAGGGACTCAAGCCGCACGAGCGCAAGTTACTCGAGAGCAAACACAATATTTACCTGGTCACCTTCCGAAACCATGGCGGACTGGTTATGCCCATCATCGTGCGGTTGACCTACGAAGACGGTTCGGAAGAAACGGTTCGCTTGCCCGCCGAGATCTGGCGCAACGATGCCCAACAGTGCACGAAAGGTTTTATTTCCGAAAAGACGCTCAAGTCGATCGAGCTCGATCCGCATCGCGAGACAGCCGACACCAACCGCGACAACAATTACTTCCCGCCGAAACTCGAACCGAGCCGCTTCAAACTTTTCAAAAATCGGGAGCAGCGGCCAT
>JBQCJB010000433.1:0-5320 GCA_051953155.1 Aureliella sp.
GCCAGGGTCAGCAGGGCATAGCCGGTGACGAGGTTGGGATCCCCTTCCAACCACCGCACTTCGGAATTGACCCAGCTGCCGTTGGGTTGCTGCAGCTCTTTGAGCTTGGCGCGGATGTCAGCGGCCCAGGTGTGGGCCTTGCCATCGGCATCCTTGAATTCCTTCTCGCCGAAGGCAGACAGCGCCTTGGCCATCGTCTGCAGATAGTAGAAGTGCCCGCTTTGGCCCATGCCGGGATTTGAGTCCACCGTGTAATTTTTACGGACGAAGCCCACGGCTGCTTTGACGCGGGGGTCGTCTTTGGAAACACCCGCGTAGATCATGCTTTTCAGTCCAGCATAGGTCATCGAACCGTAGCTGCGCAGGCCGCCGTCGGGCGTCGTTCCCGCCATGCTCTCGCCGCCGTTGGCAGTCGTGTAAAAGAAACCACCATCGTTGACTTTGGCCGCAGCCGGCGAAGTGTTGGCCGGCGACTCCAGGTTCTGGCAGCGGCTCACGAAGATCAAGGCGCGCTGGATGGCTTCGTCATCGCTTCCGCGTCCGAGATCGTGCAAGGCATCGACCATGAAGCTGGTGTTCGACAGGTCGGGTCGCGCCTTCGAACCATAGCCTGCACCGCCGTAAAACGGGTCGCTCGGTTGCTTGCCTTCGCCTTCGTCCCACTGCTGCTGCTTGAGATAGGCTTCGCATTTTTTGATCTGCTCGTCGTACTTGCCTTGCTGGTTGGCTTTCGACAAGGCGACGACCGCCAGTGACGAATCGTAGTTCTGGTGGCGGGAGCCGGGCGCGTAGATACCGCCATCGGGCTGGACGTTCTTCAGCAGATAAGCGATCGCCTTGGCAACCACTGGGTCGTCTGCCGGCACGTCGACCGACAGTAGAGCGCTGGCCACCAAAGCCGTCGGGCCAACGCCTGTCTTGGATGAAAACGAACCATCGTCGGCTTGGCCTTGCACGCGCAGGTATTCGACGCCGCGGCGAACCATCTCCTGATACTGACTCTTAGCCGCTGCCGCATCCTGGGCGGTGACCGGGCTGGGACAAGACGCGGTGCACCCCAGCGCAACCACCGCCAACGCGAACGTTTGCAAACAGGTTTTCATAGCGTGTTACCTAAAGCTCGAACATGAAAAACGAGAGAGGCCTCACAGACGAGTCCTTGCCCCTGCGCCCCGATTTTACCAAGAGTCACCGGCGCGCGAGCGCCCCAGAGCCACCGCGGTTGGACACAACAGACGACTGTTCCGGGTGCATCAGCACTGTGCCAAGGCGGCGATGGGCAACTCCGCTCACGCGATCAATTCAGTCAGCACGTGTCCGCCGACGTCCGTCAAACGGAAATCGCGACCCTGGAAGCGATAGGTCAGGCGTTCGTGGTTAATGCCCATCAAATGCAGGATGGTCGCCTGCAGGTCGTGCACGTGCTTGGCGCCGTTGACGGTGCCGAGCCCAAACTCGTCGGTTTCGCCATGGATCAAGCCGGCTTTGAAGCCACCGCCGGCGACCCACATGCTGTAGGCATCGATGTGATGGTCGCGGCCAGTCGATTCGCGCAGTTCGCCCATCGGCGTTCGACCGAATTCGCCCCCCCAGACGACGATCGTTTCGTCCAGCAGTCCGCAGCGCTTCAAATCCAGCACTAGAGCCGCGGAGGCTTGATCGACTTCGCGGGCGACTTCTGGCAAATGCTTTTCCAGATTCTCGGTCGGGCCGCCGTGGTGGTCCCAGTTGGTGTGGTACAGCTGGACGAAGCGCACGCCGCGCTCGACCATGCGCCGAGCCAACAAGCAATTGTTGGCATACGAAGGTTTGCCCGGCGTGGCGCCGTAGAGTTCGAGCACCTCGGCTGGTTCATCGCCGATGTCCATCAGTTCCGGCGCGCTGGTCTGCATGTTGTAAGCCATTTCATAGGCCGCCACACGCGTCTCGATCTCGGCGTCCCCGACTTGCTGCAGATGCAATTGGTTCATTTTGGAAACGGCGCCGACGAAGTCGCGTTCGCGCTGCCGCGTCATGCCGGCCGGGCTGGTCAAATTCAAAATAGGCTCGGGGCCGTTGAGAAACGGCACGCCTTGGTAAGTCGTTGGCAAGAATCCGCTCGACCACAGCGACGCACCACCGCGCGGGCCGCGCGGGCCAGACTGCAAGACGACAAAACCCGGCAGGTCGCGGCTTTCGCTGCCTAGGCCATAGGTCAACCACGATCCCATGCTAGGGCGGCCCGGCTGTGGCGAACCGGTGTTGACGAAGATCTTGGCCGGTCCGTGATTGAAGACATCGGTCGACATTCCGTGCAGCCAACACACGTCGTCGACGATCTTGCGATGGTGCGGAATTAGATGGCTCAACTGCTGTCCGCACTGCCCGTAGCGTGCGAAGCGCTGTGGGCTGCCCAGCAGGGTTTCATTTCCCTTGAGGAAGGCAAAGCGTTTGCCCTCCATAAAGCTCGGCGGCGGCGCCTTGCCATTGTGCTCGCGCAGCAGCGGTTTGTCGGTGAACAAGTCCAGTTGGCTCGGTCCACCGGCCATAAACATGAAGATCACCGCCTTGGCGCGAGCCGGATGATGCCCTGCCCTGGGAGCCATCGCGCCGGTTGCAGCTGCCGAGCCACCGCTGCCCGAGGCGTGCCCCGTTGCAGAGCGTCCCTCCTGCGCCATTAAATCCGCAAGCGCCATCGCGCCAACGCCGACGCCACATCGCTGGAAAAAATGCCGCCGAGTAGTTTTGAGCAATAATTCGTCGTGCATGGTATTGAGCTTCCGCGCCGAGGAAGCGGCGCAAGGGGTAGTGTCTTTTCAAAGGCGGCTGCTAGCCGCCGGTGATTACTCGCGGGTAACGAATTCGTCGAGGTTCATCAGTACCCGGGCCACCATGATCCAAGCGGCGCGCTCGGCATCCTGGCGTGCATTGCCGCTATTGGGATCTGGCCAGCCCGGCTGCTTCGACAGCGACACCAGCAAGGCCTGGGCCGCGTCGCGATCACCCTCCAGCTCCGCGGCCTGATCGCTCCAGTATTCGGTCAGGGCAAGGCACTCCTGCTCGTTCGGCTGGCGCGAACAACAAATCTCGAATGCCTGGCGGATGCGGTCGGCGGCAGTTCCAGGATGCTCCCACAGCCGGCGGCCGAGCCCGGTCGCCATCTCGAGCATCGTTGTGTCGTTGGCCAGGGTCAGCGATTGCAGCGGGGTGTTGGAACGGATACGCCGCGTACACGTCGTATCGAACCGCGGCGTATCGAAGGTCGTCAGCATCGGATAGGGCGCACTGCGCCGAAAGAACGTATACATGCCGCGCCGAAAGCGCTCGCCACCTTGGCTGGTCGGCCAGGCGCTCTTGCTCTGCGTGAACGCGTACACGCCGTCGGGTTGCGGCGGATAAACACTCGGTCCGCCAAGCCGTCGGTCGAGCAGTCCGCTGGCTTGTAAACCACAGTCGCGCACAATCTCCGCTTCGACCCGCAGCCGCGATTGGCGGGCCAGCAATTTGTTATTGGCGTCGACCGCCTCCAAATCCTCGCGAGCATCGGACGCCTGTCGATAGGTTGCCGAAGAGACGATCAAGCGGTGCAGGCGTTTTATCGACCAGCCACGGTCGCGCAGCTCCAGCGCCAACCAGTCCAGCAGCGCCGGATGGGTCGGAGGCGTTCCCTGGATTCCGAAATCGTTCTCCGTTTCCACCAAACCCAAAGGGAAAAAGTGACTCCAGTTGCGATTGGCAATCACCCGTGGAACCAGCGGGTTCTCGGCCGAAACGAGCCAGCGGGCGAGATCGAGCCGCGTCGCCAAACGTCGCGGGACGTGTGCGGGGATCTCGGCGCAATCCAAGTCTGCCAAGGTCGGGTTCGCTTTGGCGAGGTCATCGATCGCTGGCGGCACTGCGGCCGGCACGTCGGGAATCACCGGCTCGCCATGCCGCAGAAAATCACCGCGGATGTGAATGAACGATTCGCGAGGCGCGCTGGAGCGACGCATGACCATCGTGCCCACGACCTTGCTTTGCAGTTGCTTTTTGCGATCCTGCAACTGCGTGAGTTCCGCGGCCAGGCGCTTCGCTTGACCATCGTCTGCAGCGGCGCTAGGTGCCACGCGCGGAGCGGCCTGGCTGGCCAGGTGCAGTCGAAAGCGGCCGAGGTTGTAACCGGGCGGTTTGACGCTGAAACGCAAGCGGAGGCGGAGCTGCGCACCAGGCTTGAGGTCGACCGGTTCGAGATAGAAAATCGCTCGGTAATCGCCGCTGACGCCTTTGGGGCCATTGATCGCCCAACCCGTCTGACGGCTTGCATCGATCGCGCCGCTGACGTCGTAGTTCGGTTGCGAGTGATTGGCCTCGGCAGCTGTCCAGCGGACCGGACGACCGTCGACCTCTAGTCGCGCGTCGGTGAGAACGAAGTTGCCGTTCTTCGCGCGCCCGGGCCCGTTCACGGGCAAGGACTCGTGAGCCAGCGCGTCCAAGCGCAGTGCCGAGAGACGCGCGAGTTGGGCACCGAAGTCGACGACGACCTCTTCGCCGGCCTGACGCTGTGGATCAGCCGCCCCGGCTGCCAACCACGATTCGTCCTTAAGACGTTCGAAATCGCTACCGCGGTCGGCGCTCACCGACGAAGCTTTGACCAGCTCCCATGGAATATGCGAGACGTCGTCGCCACTCGTTTTCGATACGGCGCCAGCCGATGACGTCGGTCTGGCGGCAGTTTCGCTCAGCCGCGTCTGCGATTCCGCCTCGGCAATCGCGGCCGAGACGAATCTGATCTGCGACTCGAGCTGGTCCAGCTCCGTCACTTGCGCAGGGGTCGGCATCGCTAGCGTGGGAGCCACCGAATTCTTGTCTTCGTCGCTGTTGAAAAATGCGAACAGCTGGTAGAACTCGCGCTGGCTGAACGGATCGTATTTGTGGTGATGGCACTGGGCACAGCCGACGGTCAGACCTAGCCACACCGCGCCGGTCGTATTGACCCGATCGACGACCGCTTCGTTGCGGAACTGCTCGGGGTCGGTGCCCCCTTCCTGATTGACCAGCGTATTGCGATGGAATCCAGTCGCGACGAGCTGCGTGGGAGAAGCCTTCGGCAGCAAGTCGCCCGCAAGTTGCTCGATGGAAAACTGATCGAACGGCATGTCGTCGTTGACCGCGCGGATGACCCAGTCGCGATACGGCCAGATCGATCGCTCGGAATCGATCGAGTAGCCGTTGGTGTCGGCGTACCGAGCTTGGTCCAGCCAGTGGCGTCCCCAACGCTCGCCGTAGCGCGGGCTGGCGAGCAGCCGATCGATCAGCCGGTCGACCGCATCGGGACGCGTGTCTTCAGCGAAAGCGCGTACAT
>JBQCJB010000434.1:0-11361 GCA_051953155.1 Aureliella sp.
TGGAAGGTGCCCAACGGGTGCACAAAGTCACCATCATCCCGCGCGGCCGCGCGCTGGGCACGACCCAGATCCTGCCCGCCGAGGATCGCGTCAGCACCAGCGAACACGAATTGCAGGACCAACTGGTCGTGCTGCTGGCGGGCCGAGCTGCCGAGAAAATGGTCTACGATGAAATCAGCGTCGGTGCGGAAAACGATTTGGAACGCGCCACCAGCGTCGCCCGACGAATGGTCACTCACTGGGGCATGAGTCCCAAGCTCGGACCGGTCAGCTACAAAACGTCCGACGACGATCCGTTCCTCGGACGCGAAATCCATCAAACGCGACAGTTCAGCGAGCACACCCAAGAACTGATCGACGACGAGGTCTCGCGGATTCTGGCGCGTGCCAGCGACCGCGCCTTCCAACTGCTGAAGGATCGCCGCCAGGATCTCGAGAGCATTAAGGACGGACTAATCGCCCGCGAAGAGCTGAACGAGCGCGAGATCGAGGCCCTGATCGGACCGTCGGTCCACGGTCCCTCGGAAGAGCCAGAGGTCAGCTCTCGGACGGAAACGGCGGTTTAACCAACCATGGCAAAGAAGGGCAAAAGCGGCAAGATCCGCATCGACTTTCGCAAGAACCATCAGGTGCGAAAGCGGCCCAACGACCTGACGCGCAAGTTCCAACAGGACCGGCTGGACGACCAACAGATGACCAGCGGGGAACGGATCAGCGGCAAAGGTGAACTCACGCGGCGGCGAACAATCATCGGCGAACAAGGGACCGACGCGAGCCTATCGGTGCAGTTCGATTGGAACGATCCGGAAATCAAAACCGGACGCGTGCTCCGCGTGCATGGATTGGAGAGCGTCGTCCGCACCGATGACGGCAAGGAGTACCGCTGCGCGGTGCGCCGCGTGCTCAAGAATCTGTCCACCGACCAGCGACATGTCGTCGCCGCGGGAGACATCGTTCGCTTTCGGCCCGAAGGCACACAACAAGGAATCATTCTGGCTATCGAGCCGCGGCACGGAGTGCTCAGCCGTACCAGCAAAGGACGCATGCATGTGCTGGTGGCCAACATCGATCAGGTGATCATCGTCGCCAGCGCCAACGAGCCATCGCTCAAGCCGCATTTGATCGATCGCTTTTTGGTTACGGCCGAACACGCCGGTTTGGAAGCGGTCATCTGCATCAACAAAGCCGATCTGATCGACGTGGCCGAGTTGCAACCTCTGATCGGCGTCTATTCTCAGCTCGGCTATCGCGTGCTGCTGACCAGCGCCGCTCGCGGTTGGAACATCGATGCCCTGCGCGAACTGGTCGTCGGCTGCCAAAGCGTGGTCACGGGGCAAAGCGGCGTCGGCAAGAGCTCCTTGCTGAACGCCATCCAGGCGGGACTGGGCCTGCGGGTCAACTCGGTCAGTCTCGACAACAGCAAGGGGCGGCATACGACGACCACCTCAGAACTTTTCCCCTTGGACGAAGGGGGCACGATTGTCGACACGCCCGGCATCCGGCAACTGGAGCTCTGGGACGTCTCGCCGGCAGAAGTCGGTGGCTACTTTCGCGACCTGCGGGCGTATGTCAATCTATGCCGCTTTCCCGACTGCACTCACATCCACGAGGTCGACTGTGCGGTGCGCGACGCGGTGGCTGACGGACGCATCGATCCGCGGCGGTACGAAAGCTACGTGCATCTGATCGAAGATCCGGCCTGCCCAGACTAGCGGACGCGACGGGTGCGGCCAGCTTACTCTCGCAGGTTCTGGCCGATGGGCGAAATGGCCGGCGGCTGCGCCGGCGTGGCCGAGACGTTCGCCGCGGGCGCCCCTTGAGACCGCGGAGCGGTCAAACTCTGGAATTCGTAGGGGCGAAAGCGAGCCTGAGTGCTGGTCGCGTCGTCGTGCAGCAGCATCACGTGCGAACCGAGGTGCGCCGCGGCGACCGAGTCGATCAAATGAGTCGAATCGTTCGCCCCCATCTGCATCAGCAAGCGAATCTCGATCTCGCGCAGGGCAGCGCGGCCCAGCCAGCGACCGATCGTGTTGGCATTCTCCGCGGTGATGACGACGTGAATCAGGTGGCTCGGGCCGTCGCGGAGCAGTTCTTCCAGCTGCTTGTCGGGGGTGAGTTTCGCCTCACCGAACGATCCGAGACCGAATTCATCCTCTGGCCGAAGCGATCGCAGGCGGCCGATATTGATGATGCTCAGCAGGATCGGCTGCCACTGGGCATGGGTGTCGGCCGCGTCGACCCGCGACTTGAGCGTCGCATGCAGCTGCGCGAGCAAGCCTTCGGCACTGCGCGCGTCGGCCACTTCGACCTGGGCCGGCAACTCGCGCAGCCGCTCGGGGACGGCCAGGCAGAGTGCATCGGTCGGTCGCGCCGCCTGGATCACGGCCAACTGTGGTGAGCGCTTGGCGGCTGCATAATGCTCCGCGAAAGACCGGGCAATCGCCAAGAGGACGCTGGCCATCGGCGCATCGTCGCCGCCGACGATCATGGCATTGCGGCCGGCCTGATCGGTTAGCGGCAGCGTGACGGCTGGGCTGATCGCCACGCTTTCGCCCACCACGCACCAGCACGCGTCGGGATTCAGTTGGCTGCGCGCGGTCTCGCTCGCCCGCGCCGCCGCCTCGGGATCGAATGCGGCCGCGCGGTTGCCGTCGAACACCACTGTGCGACCGAGCAAGTTGGTGCTGCTGTCGGCGTTGTGATAACCGCGGCCGGGCAGAGCGCCTAGCCACTCGATCAATTCGCTCTTGGTCAGCCAACCGATTTGCATCGGATGGTTGCCTTCGACGCGGCCCCCTTGGTCGTTGTAAATCGCCTGGCCGGGATGATTCAGGCGCGAGGCGGCCGGGTTGTCGTCGGCGAAGATTATTTGCGCATCGGCCGCATCGCACTGCAGCGCGATGCGCACAGCCATTTGTCCCATCGTCGTGCGCGGCAGGGAATACGCGCCGGCCAGCGTCTGGCTGCTGAGGATCGCGTGGACGCCAAAGGATCGCCCCTGGCGCACAATGCGATCGAGGATCAGGCTGACTTGGCTGGTCAGTTTATCGTCCTCGACAAACAGTTCCTGAAACTCGTCGATAACGATCAGCATCCGCGGCATCTGCCGATCGGGCCGCACGAGGTTCCAGCTCTGCAAATCCTGCACGCCGGCATCGCGAAACATCTGGCCTCGCAACTGGATACAGCGGTCGACGTACTCCAGAGCGCTGAGGCCGAACTCGCGCTGGCTCTCGATGCCGATGATGTCCGCGTGCGGCAGTTCGGCTTGGCTGTAGGCCTGAAACTCGACTCCCTTTTTGAAATCCAGTAAGACCAGGCGCAGCCTGTCGGGCGAGTACTTGGCGGCCGCGCTAGCGATGATCGCGTGCAGCAACGTCGACTTGCCCGAACCCGTCTTGCCCGCCACGATTGCATGTTGGGCCGTGCCGGTGCCGAGCTTGAGCGATTGCACGCGGCCGACGCCGCTTTGCCCGATCGGTATTTCCAGAGAGGGCGAACTGTCGGCTTGCCACCACTGGTCGCGCGGCGGAGCGATGCCCACCAACGGCACTTCCACACGGCTGGCCAGCATGGCTCGGCGGCCGATTTCGTGCACGACGGCTTGGGCGGTGGCTTCATCGGGCGCCTCGGCAGGCTCGATCGCCAGCGGCTCGATGCCCGGCGCATCGGCGTGCAGTTGCGGCGGTGCTCCTTCCCAACGTACGTGCAAACCGCGCCGCATTAACAGCTCGCGGCGCTCCGGCTGTTCCCACGGCTGGGCTGGGTCGATCAAGAATATTGGGATGATGCCGCAGCGAGCGCCGCTATCGAGCAAGCTTTGCAGCGGTTTCCACGACTGGTCGTCCAGCCCGAGCGGGAAGGCGGTCCACACCAGCAGCCGATACGGTTCGGCCAGTGGCCCCGCGTCGCGGTTGTACTGTTCAATCGTCGCATACTGGTTGCGGAGCGATTGCTGGATGAAGTCTTCGGCCTTCAGGGCCAAATGGGTCAAATGCTTGGCGATGTGCGGCGCCTGCGTCCACACCCGATGCGTCACCAGTTCCGGATCGTAGTCGCCCAAGTGCATGAGCCAGCCGTAGTCGCGTCCTAATCCGGGCGGATCGATCACCGCGACTTGTGTCTTGCCCGGTGGCAAGGTCGTCAGCGCCCGCAGGATCAAGGAGCGGATCAGGTTTTGGCTCGCCGGCAGGCTTGGGTCGACGGTGATCGTCAAGTAACGGTCGCGGAGTGGTTCGAAATTGACGGGCGCCAGTACGCTATTACCGGCATCCAGCACCACCGACTCTGGCAGGAGCGACTCGGCTCGCACCGTTCCCAGCGGCAGGATCGGGCGCGGCAATTGCGGCCAGTCGTGTTCGCCGGCCAACTGCTCCCAACGCGGAAAGTGTGTCTGGTTCCAACGCCGTCCGCGCTGCAGCCACTCGACCGCCCGTTGCGAAGCGGCGTGGATGCGGAGCGTGCTGCTGGTCCGCGTGCGCTCGATCAAGCTGGCGATCCGCTGACGCTCGGCCTGTACCTCGGCCTGCTGCTGGGCCAGGGACGCAGCCTGTGACTGGGCATCGCTGTGTTGCTGTTGGTGGCCTTGCGCGTCGACCTCGGCCAGCGAGCGCGTCAGTTGCTCTTTGACCGCCATGCGTTCGAGCGCCGCATGGCTTCGCAGCCGCAGCATTTGCTGCTTTAACTGGGTGCTGAGTTCTTTGAGCACGTTTTCGCGCCACTGGGCGGCTTCGGCGAAACGCTGGTCGCGCTTTTGGGCGATGCGACGCAAGGCGGCATCGTTTTCGAGCGTGGCCAGATGAGCTGCGGCCCGTTGATACTGCCAGGCGAGCGTCAGCGCGGCATGCAGTTGCGGATACTCGGCTTTGACCATTCGCCGAATCCACGGATGCACTGCCACCAGAGCCGCCAGTCCCAGAAACACAGCCACGATGACTCCGGCCAGGGCGGCGATCAGCCAGGGCAGCGCGCCCAGGCCGCCGAGCGCCGCCGCCACCACCGCCCCGATGGCCGCGCACACCAGCCAGAATCGAACCGATTCGATCGACCGCGACAGCCGGTTCTCGCCCAGCTTTTGCAGTAGTTGCCGACTGAGCGCGATTTGCTCCTGGCAAGCGGCCATGGCGGCCAGCGAGCTCGCCGGCAGATTCTCGGGAAGAGATGTCGAGAACGGCTCGGGATTAATGCCTCGCTGGGCCAGCAGCGTGACCGTCTCGTGTTCCACGATGCCCAGTTCTCCGGCCAAACGTTCGATGCGCCGTTTCAGCTTGGTCAGCTTGGCGACGGTTTTGTCCTTCGAACGCAGGAATCGCTTTTCGATATCGGCGACGCGGCGTTTGGCTTCGGCGGTGGCTTCGTCCCCCTGGCGTTTGGCGTCGGCCCGCACTTGCCGCTCCTCGCTGGACGTGCTCGTGACGGCGTGGAAGGCGCGGCGCTCGGCCGCGTCCCAGGCCTCCTGGCGCTGCTCGTCCCAAGCGGTGATCGTCGCCACGATCTGCTGTTGATGTCGGCTGTGTAGGATCTGCTCGTTATCAGCAGCCTCCTGTTCAATGCGCTGCAGCTCGCTGCGAAGCTCCTCCAGCCGCCGCGCGCTTTCCTGAGCGCCAGCTTGCGTCCGCTGCCGCAAACCTCGTAGCAAACGCTCGAGGTGGGATCGCGGGAGGAAGCGTGCTGAGTTGTGAATCATGAGTGTTTTCTAGCGATTCAGGTGGGCTGCCTCGAGGCAAAGTTCCGGGCAATGTCAATGATGCTTGTCCGGATCGCTTAGCCGTCGCGCCAGGTCTTCGAACAGCTCGCGCGATTCGTTGATGCTGGCCACCAGCAAAGAGACGTTGGGTTTGAAGGGCGCTACGTGCTCACGCAGGAAAGCTTGACCGCGCTGATCGCGCCAGACCGCCTGCGTAGCCTCCGCCTCCTCGTCCAACTGCTCGGCCAGGCGGCCGAATCGCTGCGCTAGTTCGCCCAGTTCGTGTACCACGCGTCGCATAAAAGCTCGATCCTCGCTTCCGGAAGTCTGAGCTTTTATTCTAGCCTGTTTCAAGCGTCTGGCGACCGATCAGTGATGGTGCTGATCATGCCTGTGGTCGTGACTATGATCATGGCCGTGGTCGTGGCTGTGAACATGACTATGGTCGTGGCTGTGATCGTGGCTGTGATCGTGGCTGTGATCGTGGCTGTGATCGTGGCTGTGATCGTGGCTGTGATCGTGGCTGTGGGAATGACTGTCGTCGGATGTGGGCGAGGGAGCCAGCAGCGCGGGTGGGCGGCTCAGGCCGAGATCCAGTGCGGCCCGGATGACCAGTTGGAAGACTTGGGCCAGCGGCATGCCGCTTTCCAGAGCCAAGCGTTTGCAATCTTCGTATTCGGGGGCGACGTTGGGCTCGCGGCCGGCATGCCAGGCGAGTTTCGCGCGGGCTTCGCCCAGCGGCGTTTCCACGCGAACGACTTCGCGATGGAGTTTCCGGCGGGTGACCAGTTGACGGCGGATGCCGAGCGAGCCGGTGTGGGCGAATAGGATATCCTCGAGCCGTTCGCGCAAGGTCGGCTGGCAGAGAACGGTCAGCAACACGCCCGGACGGTTTTTCTTCATCGCGATCGGCGCGGTGAACACTTCCAGCGCGCCGGCATCCCACAAGCGTTCGATGGCAAAGCCGATCTGTTCGCCGGTGGCGTCGTCGAGGTTGGTTTCCAGCAGCGCGACTTCGTCGTGTTCGGTATTGGCGGCCACACTGCCGACGAAGGCTCGCAGCAGATTGGCCTGTTCGGTCAGATCGCGGTGTCCCGCCCCGTAGCCGATGGCTTCGATGCTCATCGCCGGCAGCGGTCCGAAATTGTCACCCAGGGCGGCCAGTACCGCGGCACCGGTCGGCGTCGTCAACTCGGCCCGCACCTGGCTTTCGCGGAGCGGAATGCCGCGCAGCAGTTCGGCGGTGGCTGGGGCGGGAACGCTGACCAGACCGTGAGCGATGCGCACCGTGCCCGCACCGGTCGGCGGTGGCGCCGCGACCAGCCGCTCGATCCCCAGTTCATCCAAAGCGATCGCAATGCCGACGATATCGGCGATCGAATCGACCGCGCCCACTTCGTGGAAATGGACTTCGGCTAGCGTCGAGCCATGCACTTTGGCTTCCGCCTCGCCGAGCCGCGTGAAGATCCGCTTGGCCAAGCCTCGCGCGCGGGGTGTCAGTTCGCTGCGGTCGATCATGGCCGTGATATCGGTCAGGTGGCGATGGGCGTGCTCGGGCGGATGCACGACGTCCAACCGCAGGGCGCGAAAGCCGCCGCGCTGCGTTTGCGAAAAGGCTAGCGAAAGCTCGGGCAGGCCCAAAGTCCGCAACTGGTTTTCAATCCGCGTTCCGTCGGCCCCCGCATCGACCAGAGCCGCCAACGTCATGTCGCCGCTAATGCCACTCAACGTATCCAGATAAACGATCCGCATGCTGCCCCTTGCCCTCTGGCCCCCTCGCCTCGCGTCGGGACGAGGAGGAAGACTGTCATTGCACTAAAGAATCCAAACAATCCATTTCGGCTTTATTCTGAATCGCCCATCAGCATGCTGCCTAGGCCGCCGAAGGAATTGAGCACCGAGCCTTGTTCCTTATTCCCGCTGGAACTGCTCGCGAAGCGCCGGGCCAGCCGCCCAAACGGCAAGCTTTGCAACCAAATTTTTCCAGGACCGGTCAAGGTTGCAAAGACCAGCCCCTCACCTCCAAAGAGTGCGCTCTTGATGCTGCTGTTGAACTGGATGTCGTATTCGACGCTCGGCGCGAGCGCCACGATGCAGCCGGTATCGACCCGCAGCGTTTCGCCGGCTTCCAATTGCCGATGCATGATCGCGCCGCAGGCGTGGATCAAGGCGATGCCGTCGCCGCGCAGGCGTTGCATAATAAATCCTTCGCCTCCCAACAGCCCCGCGCCGATTTTCTTCTGGAACGCGATCGACACTTCGATTCCCTTGGCACCGCACAGGAACGCATCCCGTTGGCAGATGATCTCGCCGCCCAGTTTATCCAGATGCAGCGGTTCGATTCGCCCTGGATAGGGAGCCCCAAAAGCCACGGTCTCGCGACGGCCTGTGGTGTGGCTGAAACCGGGCATGAATAGCGACTCGCCCGTTAGCACGCGTTTACCCGCGGATTTGATTTTGTTCCAGACGCTGGCTCCCTGGTGGTTCGGATCCCCAAAGACCGACTCCATCTGAATGCCGGAGGTCATGAACATCATCGCGCCGGCCTCGGCAATCACTGCCTCGCGCGGGTCGAGCGTGATTTCAACATACTGCATATCGTCGCCGAAAATCTCGTAGTCGATTTCGTGCGCCATCCGCGTGCCGCTGACCAAAGGCACTACCGGCGGCAACGCTTCGGCATCGGTCAGCTTGGCAATGAAAATATGCTGGCAGCTTTGGCAGCGGACCTGCTTGCCGACGTGCTCTGAGGGAAGGCGGTACTGCGCTCGACAGCTAGGGCAGACGATCGTTTCCATAAAAAAATCTCTCAGCCGAAGTTAGGAAAAGGTTTTTGTAGAAAAGTCGTGTTTTGGGTTCGTAAGCGCGCGATTGATTGGTACATCGACGTTTGTTCGCTTCGCGAGTGAATTGAAGCGCACGTGGTGACGCTGCCCCTCACCCCCCGGCCCCCTCTCCCCGAAGCGGGGCGAGGGGGAGACCGGCTCCACTTCTCAAAACCCGAACGTGTGAGCGAGCAGGAGACCGGCTCTGCTTCTCACAACCCGAATGCGTGAGCGAGGGGAAGACCGGCTCTGCTTCTCACAACCCGAACGCGTGAGCGAGGGGGATGATACTCTCTTCACAGCCCGAATGCGTAAGTGAGGGCGACATCGGCTCTTCTCTTCACAACCCGAATGCGTGAGCGAGGGGGGATGATCGTTTCGGTCCGCAGTACTCGGAGCGTTTTCCTTGCAATCAGTTGGCAGGTTTTGGGGACGGTCTAGGCGCATCGCCGCGGAAAGCTTCCGCGGGTAGACTGTTAAGGAGTCGCTCGACAGGGCATTGTCCACAAAAATGGCGCTGAGCAAACTGCTGGAAACTTGAGACGTTCGAACTGTATTGTCGGAATCGATGTCGGCGGCGCCAATTTGAAATTAGCGACCTGGCAGGACGCCGCCGAACCCAAATGCGTCTCGGTTTCATTTCCGCTTTGGAAATACCCGCAACGGCTGTCGGAAACGGCTGGCCAGTTGCTCGACCAACTGATGCGCCGCGCCGGTTCGTCGGCTCCGCCCGACCAGCTGGCAGTGACGATGACCGGCGAGCTGGCCGATTGCTACGCGACGCGCCGCGAAGGTGTCCAGCGAATTCTATCGCAGTTGTGCGAAGTCCTGCCGAAGGAACGAATCGCAGTGTACGCTGTTGGCGGGCGTTGGTTGAATGTCGACCAGGCCGTCGAGGATCCCTGGCTGGTCGCCGCCAGCAATTGGCATGCGCTGGCCAGTTGGCTAGTACGTTGGCCTGCGACGCTCGAGGCGTGTGCCCTGGCGGTGCTGGTCGACATCGGTTCGACCACCGTCGATGTCTTGCCGCTGGCCGATTGCCGCTGCGCCACCTCCGCCCGAACCGATCGCGAGCGGCTCGAACTGCAGCAGCTGGTTTACACGGGGTTAGCGCGGACGCCGGTCTGTGCGATCGTGCCCGACTTGATCGTCGGTGAGCGCCGCGTTCCCGTCATGGCCGAATTGTTTGCAACGAGCGATGATGCTTACCTGGCCCTGGGGCTGGTCGCCGAGGATCGTTGCGACCGCGACACTGCCGACGGGCGCCCCCGCACCGTCGAAGCGGCCCGCGCACGGCTCGCCCGCATGGTGGGCGAAGACAGCGAGACGCTGACTGCAGGACAGATCAATGCCTTGGCCGACCAAATCATCGCGGCCCAGGCAGAGCAGGTGGCGCATGCTATCGAAATGAATCTCAGTTTGCTGTCTCACACCGAGCAAAGTTCACCGGCGGCGCGGTCGCCTCGCCTGATTTTCACTGGGCACGGCTGGCCTCTCTTCGAGCGCGCGCGCGGTCGAGTGAAACATCCGCATGCCGTATTCGCACTGCCCGAGGTGCTGGCGATGGAAGCTTCGCGCTGTGCACCGGCAGCCGCGGTCGCCTGGTTGCGCGCATTGCCTGACGGAGCGTAGCGCCAGCAGCGGCCGATCGCTTAGCGTGCTAACCGGCCGGGTTGCGGAGCATGCGTGCAATCTGGCAGTAACACCGAACTCTTTAAATTGCACACGTGCAGCCGACGGGTGGAATAAAAGCTGCACGACTTCCCAATTGAGGAGCACCGCGCTCTCAAGATGCTGACCGCAGATGCGCTGGGGTCGACCGCGCGCAAAGAAAAAGGAAACTCGGCTGCCAGCTCGACTTCTACAGACAAGGCCGAAGCCGAATCGCAGAAATCGCTTTTTAAGCCCCTCAGCTATCGCTGGCAGCCGAGTATCACGCAGACAAAGTATGCCTTGGCACCGAGATGCAGACACATTCGTCGCAAATGTCTAACGGCAATATTACCAATTTGTCGGACGCTTTGGCAAGGAACCATCCGAGGAATGCCCCGATTCTTTCTGCGGGCTTCAGTCGCCCAATTGGACGGTTTTTCAGCCCGAACTGCCTAGTCTGGCTGACTCTATTGCCGTGCCGCGGCTCTCCTCACACCTGGATTATCGGCAAAACCCCCATGGACACTTGTGTGCGCTAGGGGAATTTCGACAGGGGAGCCTGCTCGCGTCGGCGCTGGCGGGAACGTGGTGGGCTGGCGAGCAGATTGGGAGGGTTAGCGAAAGTGCAGCAAAAAGCTCTGTTGGCAGCGACTGGTCGATCTTGCTAAGATGACGCCTCACGCTGGGCTGAGCCCCGGGGCAATCAGGGAGGATTTGCACAATGGCCAGGGAATCATTTCGGTTTATCCATTCGAGCGACTTTCATCTCGAACGTCCGATGCAGGATGTGTTGGACCTGCCGGATCACCTGCGCCGGATTCTGGTCGACGCGCCGTGGAAAGCCGCGGCTGCGGTTTTCGAACATGCCGTCGTCGAGAATGTCGACTTCGTCGTGCTCGCTGGCGACCTGCTCAATCCCGTTTCGGCGGGTGCCCAAGGCGTGGCCTTTCTGCTCGACCGCTTTGAAGAATTAGCCGCGCGGAAGATTCCAGTCTATTGGGCCGGCGGCGTGGCGGACGAACCGGAACGCTGGCCCGAAGCGGTCCAGTTGCCCGAAAACGTGCACGTATTTTCCAAGCGGCAGGTCGAGCCGATCATTTTTCGCCGCAACGGCCAACCGCTGGTGACGCTGCTAGGTCGCAGCAGCGATGGCGCCGAGACGATCCGCGCCGCTGAATTCGCACACGAGCCGGACGA